>JAIINY010000092.1:0-9768 GCA_022741625.1 Prevotella sp.
CTCCTGAGGAAACTTGGGAGAACCTCCTCGCTGGAAAGAGCGGTGCTGCCCCTATTACTCATTTCGATACAACTAATTTCAAGACCAAGTTCGCTTGCGAAGTAAAGGACCTGAACATCAATGAATGGATTGACCGTAAGGAGGCCCGCAAGCTCGACCGTTATACTCAGTTGGCTATGATTGCCGCTATGCAGGGTGTAAAGGATGCAAACATTGATCTTGAAACAGAAGATTTGAACAACGTTGGTGTTGTATTCGGTGTAGGTATCGGTGGTATCAAGACATTCGAGGATGAAGTATCGTATTTCGCTACTCACGAGGAGAACGGTCCTAAGTTCAACCCATTCTTCATCCCTAAGATGATTGCAGATATCGCATCTGGTCAGATTTCAATCCACTTCGGATTCCACGGACCAAACTATACCACAACATCTGCATGTGCTTCTTCAAGCAACGCATTGGCAGATGCCTTCAACCTGATTCGTCTGGGCAAGGCAAACATCATTGTCAGTGGTGGTGCTGAGGCTGCTATCTGCGCTTGCGGCGTAGGTGGTTTCAATGCCATGCACGCGTTGTCAACTCGTAACGATGACCCTGAGCATGCTTCACGTCCATTCAGCGCAAGCCGTGATGGATTTATCATGGGCGAGGGTGCTGGCTGCTTGATTCTCGAGGAGCTTGAGCACGCTAAGGCTCGTGGTGCGAAGATTTATGCTGAGATGGTAGGTGAGGGCGAGAGCGCTGACGCTTATCATATCACAGCTTCTCATCCAGAAGGTCTCGGTGCTAAGCTCGTGATGGAGCGCGCACTTGCTGATGCTAACCTCAAGCCAGAGGACATTGACTACATCAATGTTCACGGTACATCTACCCACGTAGGTGATATCTCTGAGGCTAAGGCTATCAAGGCAGTCTTCGGTGATGCTGCTTACAAGCTCAACATCAGTTCTACTAAGTCAATGACTGGTCACCTCCTCGGTGCTGCTGGTGCAGTAGAGGCTATGGCTTGTGTTCTTAGTGTGAAGAACGATATCGTTCCTCCTACTATCAACCACGAAGAGGGTGACAACGATCCAGAGCTCGATTACAACCTGAACTTCACATTCAACAAAGCTGAGAAGCGTGAGGTTCGTGCTGCATTGAGCAATACCTTCGGATTCGGCGGTCATAACTGCTGTGTAGTATTCAAGAAGTATGCAGAATAATTTAATAGATAGAATAAAGCTCTCTTTCCGCAAGGATAAAGAGCTTTATTTTTCTTTGTACGAAATCCTAGGTTTTTATCCACACAACATCAGTTATTACAAGATGGCGCTGATGCACAAGAGCATCATGCACCGCAATTCCAAGGGCAAGCCTGTGAACAACGAGCGCCTGGAGTTTCTGGGTGATGCCGTACTGGATGCTGTAGTGGGTGATATCGTGTATCAGCACTTTCCTGGCAAGCGAGAGGGATTCCTCACCAATACCCGAAGCAAGCTGGTACAGCGTGATACGCTCAACAAGCTCGCCCAGGAGATGGGAATCAATCAACTCGTTTTATCTAATGGACACAGTTCTTCTCATAACAGCTATATGGGAGGAAATGCTTTCGAAGCGTTGGTTGGTGCCGTTTATCTGGACCGTGGTTATGATGCCTGCATGAAATTCATGCAGAAGCGCATCCTGGCAAAAATGATAAACATCGATAAGGTGGCTTACAAGGAGGTGAACTTCAAGAGCAAACTCATCGAATGGAGCCAGAAGAACCGCGTGAAGCTGGAGTTCGTGATGCTGGGACAGGAGAAAGACAAGAACGGAAGCCCTGTTTTCACCTATCAGGTTGTGATGGAAGGTGTAAAGGGCGGAGAAGGCAAGGGTTACTCCAAGAAGGAGAGCCAGCAGCTGGCTTCCAAGCTTACCCTGGAACGATTGCGCAAGGAACCGCAGTATATCGATTCTGTGTTTACTGCCAAGGCAAACCGTACGAAGATGGAAGAAGAACCTGTGCTGGCTGTGCCTACCACCGAGGTGAAGAATGATTTCATCATCTCGCAAGATACAGAAAAACAGGAGTCTGAAGAAAAACACGTCAATGTTTTCAAGGAAGAAGTCTATACAGAGAATTCTTCGGCTGAAGATGTTGTTGCTTCTACTATTACTGAAGAAATAACCACTACAGCCACTCAGGAAAGCGAAGACGAGTTTGACTTGAGTGATATCTCTGCTGAGCCCAAGGAAATGAGCCGCGAGGACATCATTGCTGCTGCCGAGGCAGCTGCCTTTGCAGAAGATAAGGAATAATCTATGATGATAGAACTGGATTAAGATAAGGGAAAGACTCTCTTGAGACTGACGGATATGATAGTCTCAAGGGAGTTTTTTGTTTGATATTTTACATTCTTATCCCCTATCTTGCCCGATAGGTTATGTTTTGTATTAAAAAACAGTAAAAACTTTCTCTATATCAAAAGATTGAAGTACTTTTGCAAGTACTTTATAAGGTATATATATCTAGATATGAGTTTAACAACGATAGTAAGTAATGTATTCAAGCCTCGCCAGAAGAGCTTGGAAAAGTATGTACATGATGCAGAGGAATTGCAGCATGAGGTACTGATGCGCCTTTTGGCATCTGGCAAAAACACCGAATATGGTGTGAAACATCTACTCAATACGACAAATAGCTACGAAAAGTTTGCACAGAATGTGCCGATCAATACCTATGAGGAATTGAAGGGCGACATCGACAGAATGCGTCATGGCGAAAGAGACATCCTCTGGCCAGGACAGGTGAAGTGGTACGCCAAATCTTCGGGTACTACCAACGACAAGAGTAAGTTCATCCCTGTTTCGCAGGATGGTTTGCAGAATATCCATTACAAGGGTGGATTCGATGCTGTGGCTTACTATCTGCGCAACAACCCAAAGAGTAAGATATTCGACGGCAAGAGCCTGATTCTCGGTGGAAGCCATTCGCCTAACTATAATGTTTCGGGCAGTCTGGTGGGTGACCTGAGTGCCATCCTCATCGAGAACATCAATCCGCTTGCCAACCTGGTGCGCGTACCTAAGAAGGAAACCGCACTACTGAGCGACTTTGAGGTGAAGCGCGACCGCATCGCCCATGAAACGCTGAACAAGAACGTAACCAATATCTCGGGTGTGCCTAGCTGGATGCTCAGCGTACTGGTACGCGTGATGGAACTTTCCGGCAAGCAGCATCTGGAGGAGGTATGGCCTAATCTGGAGGTATTCTTCCATGGCGGCATTGCCTTTACTCCTTACCGCAAGCAGTATGAGCAGCTCATCACATCTCCTAACATGCATTATATGGAGACCTATAATGCCAGCGAGGGATTCTTCGGTCTGCAGGATGATCCTTCAGATCCAGCCATGTCGCTGATGGTAGATTACGATGTGTTCTACGAATTCATCCCGATGGATGAGTTTGGAAGCGATCATCCTACCGTGGTGCCTCTCTGGGGCGTGGAAGTAGGCAAGAACTATGCGATGGTGATTACCACCTCCTGCGGTTTGTGGCGCTATATGATTGGCGATACCATACAGTTTACCAGCACCAATCCATACAAGTTTGTCATCACCGGCCGTACCAAGTACTTTATCAATGCCTTTGGTGAGGAGCTGATTATGGACAATGCCGAGAAGGGACTTGCCTATGCCTGCGAGAAGACGGGTGCGCAGATTGCGGAATATACCGCTGCTCCTGTCTATATGGACAGCAATGCCAAGTGCCGCCACCAGTGGCTCATCGAGTTCTCTGAGGAACCAAAGGACCTGAATGAGTTTGCCAGCCTGCTCGATACCAAGTTGCAGGAGATCAACAGCGATTACGAGGCAAAGCGCTTCCACGATGTCACCCTACAGCACCTGGAGATAGTGAAGGCTAAGCCGGGACTCTTCAATGAATGGCTGAAGAGCAAGGGCAAGTTGGGCGGACAGCATAAGATTCCTCGTCTGAGCAACAGCCGCAAGAACATCGACGAGATGCTCATGATGAACAAATAAGGCTTTTTATATAGTAAGCCTTTATGAATAAGGCTTTTACTGCATAATCTGCAGGAATAGTGGACATGTAAGATAGAAAAGAATGACAAACAAGAACGACATCATACAATTGTTGAAGAATCGGATAAAGGCAAATACCCTGTTTTTGCCTTTCTATCTGCTTGTCTTCCTATTACTGGTTTCCTGTGCCAAGATGGGACAGCCGGATGGCGGATGGTTTGACGAGACTCCTCCCAAGGTGATAGGAGCTTCGCCAGCCGATGGCGCCGTGAATGTAAACCAGAAGAAAATCAATATCTACTTCGATGAGTTTATCAAGCTCGATAACCCTTCGGAGAAGGTGGTAGTTTCGCCACCACAGCTGGAACAGCCTGAAATCAAGGGTGCCGGCAGGCGAATACAGATATCGCTTGTGGATTCACTCAAGGCGAATACCACCTACACCATCGACTTCTCGGATGCCATCAGCGATAACAACGAGGGCAATCCGATGGGAAACTATACCTACAGTTTCTCTACGGGAGCTGCCATTGATACCATGGAGGTATCGGGGCATGTGCTGGAATCGGAGAATCTGGAACCTGTCAAGGGTATCCTGGTGGGATTGTATGCCGACCATGCCGATTCTGCCTTCCGCACCAAACCGATGTTGCGAGTGAGCCGTACCGACAGTCGCGGCCGCTTTGTCATCAAGGGTGTGGCACCGGGTTCTTACCGCATCTATGCCCTGCAGGATCAGGATGGCGACTATAAGTTCAGTCAGAAGAGCGAAAAGATTGCTTTCTCCCACGACATCATCGTGCCTTCCTGCAAACCGGATGTTAGACAGGATACCACCTGGGTGGATTCCCTGCATATCAAGTCGATAGACCAGGTGGATTACATCCATTTCCTTCCTGATAATATCGTGCTCAGAGCCTTTACGGAGCCTCTGACCGACAGATTCTTCCTGAAGGCAGAGCGCCAGAAGGCAAATAGCTTCACCCTCTTCTTCAGTTATGGCGATTCCATTCTTCCACAGATCAAGGGGCTCAACTTTGATGCCGAGAATGCTTTCCTGGTTGAGGCATCTGAGAAGAAGGATACCATTACCTACTGGCTGAAGGATACGGCACTGGTGAATCAGGATACGCTGCTGATGGATATCACTTACCGCATGACGGATAGTACCGGAGTACTGGTCAACAAGACCGATTCTGCCCAGGAAATCCTGTCAAAGGAACCATACGCCAAGCGAATGAAGAACATGGAAAAGGAACTGGCTGCCTGGACCAAGAAGCAGGAGAAAAAGAAGAAGAAAGGCGAACCCTACGATTCGGTGATGGAGGTGAAACCGCTCAATGTACAGCTGAGTGTATCATCGCAGTTTGATCCCGACCAGAATGTCATCTTCTCCTTCCCTACTCCATTGGCTAAGGTAGATACTGCCGCTATCCATCTCTATGCCAAGCATGATACGCTCTGGTATCGGGCTCCGATGGAATTCCTGCCGCTGGAGAACCGGAAATATGAACTCCGGGGAGAATGGCGACCGGATATAGAATACAGTCTGGAGGTAGATTCTGCTGCCTTTGAGGATATCTACGGATTGGCTTCCAAACCGATCAAGCAGGGCTTCAAGGTAAACTCGCTGGATACCTATGGTACGCTGCTTGTGAACATCACCTCGCTCCACGACCTGCCGCTCATCGTACAACTGCTTGATGCACAGGATAAAGTGGTAAAGGAGACAAAGACTGTGAATGGTGTGGCAGAATTCTATTATCTCAAACCACAGAAGTATTATATGCGTCTGATCGTAGATCGCAACAATAACGGCAAATGGGATACGGGTAATTATGCTAGTGACCAGCAGGCTGAGGAAGTATATTACTATCCGGAGGCGATAGAATGTAAGGCGAAATGGGATCTCACAGAAAGCTGGGATCCGCTGGCTCGTGAACTCTCGCTGCAGAAACCGGGAGCCATCACCAAGCAGAAGCCTGATAAGGAGAAGAAAGTTAAGAATCAGAATGTACAGCGTGCCGCTAAGCTCGGCATTCAGTATGTTCCTAAAATGTAAAGGATATGAAGTTACTCAAGTCATTTATAGTAGCTATGTTGCTGCTTTTGGTCAATACTTCTGTATCGGCCCAGTGTACTTTCCGTAATACTGCATTTAAGTCGGGTGAATTCCTGACTTACAATCTCTATTACAACTGGAAGTTTGTATGGGTAAAGGCTGGTACTGCCAGCATGTCGGTGGTGCAGACCACCCACAAGGGCAAGCCAGCCTATCGTGGTTCGCTGGTAACCCGCGGTAATAAGAGAGTGGACGATTTCTTCGTTCTCCGCGATACCCTGCTCTGCTATACAGGCACCGATATGGCTCCGATGTATTTCCGCAAGGGAGCCCGCGAAGGCAAGCGATATACCGTGGATGAGGTTTTCTACAACTATGCCGGCGGCAATTGCAATGTAAACCTGCATTATCAAAACAAGCATGGTGAGCACAGATGGAAGAAGTATTCTTATGATGACTGTGTCTTTGATATGATGAACATCTTCCTGCGTGCCCGCAGTTTCGACCCTGCCAACTGGAAGAAAGGTCATAGCGTGAAATTCCCTATCTGTGATGGTGGCGGTCGCACTCCTGCCCAGCTCAAGTATGGCGGCAAGGTGACCGTGAAGGCAGATAACGGCATCAAATACCGCTGTCTGCGTCTGGAATATCAGGAGTATGAGGATGAGAAGTGGAAGAAGATAGTGGATTTCTATATCACGGACGATGAGAACCACATCCCTGTTCGCCTGGATATGTTCCTGAAATTCGGCAGTGCCAAGGCTTTCCTCGTGAATGCCAAGGGTACCCGTAACCCGATAACTTCTATCGTGAAGTAGAAGTACGACAGAAAAATGATAGTGTAGGAGGAAAAATGAATAAAAAACAGATGAATACAGGCTTGGTCGTCTTCATCTGCTGCGTTCTTGTGGCTATAGGAGTTACCCTGCATCTCCGGAAGCATGATATGCTCCCTATTATCCACAAGGTAGTGGATAACACGACTGCCACGCTGGTGGCGGATACGGTGAAGACGAAAAAGCCTGTGGTGAAGAGAGATTTCAATATCTCTGGTTCTTTAAAAGATACCGAGGGAAACGGTGTGGCTGGCGTTATCGTGAGCGATGGCTTCAAATGTGTGAAGACCGATTCCCGAGGAAGATATAAGATGAAGCGGGACAGCTTGGCTCGCTTCATCTATTTTTCCGTGCCTGCCGAGTTCGAGGTTCCTACCCATTCGGCTACCGACCGCACGGCTTGTTTTTATCAGGCTGTTTCCAACAAGAAAAAGATTTATGACTTTACCCTGAGGCGATTGCCTGGCGGCAAGGAGACGAGTTATAAGATGATAGTCATCGGCGACCCGCAGATTACCAATGCCTACAGTCCCTACTATACTTCTCCGGATGATAATCCCATCAAGAAGAGCGATGTAGAAAGATTCACCACCCAAACCATGGCGGATATCAAACAGACCATCCAGAGCCTTCCTGCCGGCACTCCTGTCTATGGACTCAGCATGGGCGACGATGTACAGTATTACGGTGGCTATAATCCACAGTTAGAGCGACAGATACGCCAAGCATTGGGCTCTTCCGAGATGCGCCTCTTCTCCGTTATAGGCAATCACGACCAGGATGGAAAGGCACTCTACCGCAGGAAGTGGGAGGAGAATTTCGGTCCTACCGATTTTTCCTTTGATCGTGGCGATGTGCATTATGTCTGCATCAACAACTGCTTCTTCCATCGCGGTATGTCTTATTATTCTCCTGGAGAATTGCGCGAGCGCCAGGTGAAATGGCTGAAGCAGAATCTGGCCCTTACGCCCAAGGATAAGAAGGTGGTGCTCTGCTATCATATTCCTTTTACCTTCGGCAATGCGCCGTTCAGCAAGGCGAAGCCGCTGACCAATGCCAATGAGGAGGGGCATTATTCCTCTTCCCGCCTCTCTCTCCTTCTCTCTCTGCTGAAGAAGTTTAAGGGAGGCTATGAACTCTTCTGCGGACATACTCATTTTGCCTGCAACCACGAAATCAACTATGAGGGCGAGGATGTGATGGAGCATTGTCATGCTGCAGCGTGTGGCAACATCTGGCAGTCGAACATCAACATCTGCGGTACGCCGAACGGCTATTATGTCTATAGTTTTGTGGGTACCAGTATCAGCAACTGCTATTACAAGGGAACTTTCTGGGACAAGAGCAAGCAGATGACCATCTTCCGTGCCCAGACCGATTTCAACGGCGAGAAATATGCCAAAGACTGGCAGTTGGCAAACAATAGGAATATTCTGGTAGCCAATGTCTTCAATGCCACCAGCCACTGGCGTGTGGTAGCCGTAGAGGATGGCAAGGAATATCTGATGCGCCGCATCAGCAGCAAGGGTCAGGATGCCTTTGCAGCTGGCTATCATCATAAGTACAGCGAGAGTGTATCCTATCGGTTCGTGAGCAAGGGAAATGGTTATCTCATCATGAATCACCTTTATTATTATACTCCTAGGAATCCGAATGCCAGAATCATCATCAAGGCATCCGATCCATACGGAAATACCTATACGGCATCGAGCGACGAGGTAACGACAGAGCCTTTCGCCAACTATGCCCATTATTACGAAAAAGAGTATAAGGAATATAAGAATAAGAAAGACAAGATGTTGCGCGATTCCTTGTTGAACAGGCAGAAAGATACGATTGCTGCAAGAAAGAAAGATTCTGCAGCAGCACAAAAATAAAAGGCTTGGGAGTTATTGCAACTTCCAAGCCTTTTCTCATTTTATATCATACATTTTTTACTTGTTCAATTTCCAGGTAACACCATCCTTGGTGTCCTTTACCTCGAAGCCGGCTTCAGCCAGGGCATCGCGAATCTGGTCACTGGTAGCCCAGTCCTTGGCCGCCTTTGCCTTGGCACGGAGGTCGAGAACCATATCCACTACCTTGCCATAAGCCTCTTCACGAGCATCATTGTTGGCACCCTTCTCGCTCTTCAAGCCGAGCAGGTCGAAGGTGAAGAGATGCATGGTCTCTGAAAGCTCCTTCAGGTCTTCAGAAGAGATGTTTGCCTTGTGGTCGAGGGCTGTGTTGATTACGTGGCAAGCCTCGAAGAGATAGCTGATGACAAGCTGAGTCTGGAAGTCATCATTCATTGCATCGTAGCAGCGCTGGCGCAATTCGCTTACGAACTTCTTCACCTGATCATCGCTCTGCTTAGCCACAGGCACACGCTCCAGGTCGTTCAAACCATTCATCAGGCGCTCCAATCCCTTCTGGCTAGCCTTCAAGGCATCATTAGAGAAATCTACTGTGCTGCGGTAGTGAGCCGAGAGGATGAAGAAACGGATGGTCATTGGCGAATAAGCCTGTTCCAGACTGTCGTGATTGCCAGTAAAGAACTGCTCCAAAGTGATGAAGTTGCCAAGACTCTTACCCATCTTCTGACCGTTGATGGTAATCATATTATTGTGCATCCAGTAACGAACCATCTGGTCGCCCTGAGAAGCCACAGCTTGCGCAATCTCGCACTCATGGTGAGGGAAAATCAAATCCATGCCACCACCGTGAATATCAAAGTGGCTGCCCAAGTACTTGCGTCCCATCGCAGTACACTCGCAGTGCCAGCCAGGGAAACCATCACTCCAAGGACTAGGCCAGCGCATGATATGCTCAGGTGAAGCCTTCTTCCAGAGGGCGAAGTCAGCCTGGTTCTTCTTCTCGCCG
>JAIINY010000457.1:0-1322 GCA_022741625.1 Prevotella sp.
AGTGATTTTGACAAATGGATTTATGTATTAAAGCATATGGAAGCATTAGAGAGAATGCCGTTTACGGCACAGAAGAAGATTTTCAAGCGTCTTGCTGAATTGGCGGATTCCCGCTGCCTGAGTCAGGAGGAGCAAGAGAAATATGATGAGAGCTTGAAGGCTGCTGATGATTACTATGGCGTCTTAATGAGCTATTACATGAATGGAATTGATGAAGGTGTAGCCAAAGGTGAAGCCAAAGGTTTTGCCAAAGGTGAAGCCAAGGGTTTTGCCAAAGGTGAAGCAAGAGGCATTGCCAAAGGTGAAGCAAGAGGCATTGCCAAAGGTGAAGCAAGAGGCAGCTATCATAAAAGTCTGGATATAGCGAAGAAAATGCTATTGAAGGGTATGGATGATGAGTCAATCATGGAACTCACGGGCTTAACCCAAGAGCAATTGCATCAATTGAAATCATAAAATTATTAAATACAAGTTCTCCCTATAAGTCAGGCGATAAATCGCCTGACTTATAGGGAGTTTTTTTGTTTTGAAAGTTATTACCTTACTTCGCCTCCCGGTCTTTCAGACGAGTTATTATAAGTAAATGCGTAATTGTACTAGTAATATACAATTCGTTTCCGCACCATATATCTGGTTTACATCTATGTTATAAAAGATGCGATCTAAAAAATAGAACTAATTAAAACTATATATCATGTTCGCAAGATGGGGATTTCAATAGGGTACAAGAATCCTTACATACAAGGTTTGTGGCGCTTTTTCCCTGTATGTAAAACGAATGGTTTCTATAAAAGATAGACGCGCAGGTAATTAATATAGACACGTCTGGAGTGAGCTGTGCCAATGCTCTTTAGCTCGAAAACGAGAAGTATGTTACTTGTTTGTTACTTGAAATTCTTGTCGAAAAGCCCTATGACACGCTCTTTTTCCTTGTTTACAACCTTCGCATATATCTGCGTTGTTGTGATGTTCTTGTGACCCAACAGGGATGCAACCGTATAAAGACTGGCACCGAAGGATAATTCCAATGTGGCAAAGGTATGGCGACCGCAATGCACAATTTAAGCAAAAGCAACTGAAAGTGAAGATGAGAGAAATGAACTGCAAGTGGTTGAAAATGAGCAATATTTCATAATTCTGCCAATTGGCTACAAAGCAAAGCCGAGCAGGATATTGAGTTATTTCAGTTACCAAGCCGTTAGCGGTCAGTTCACCCTCAACCAAACAATGGCGCAGTTCGGTTGCAAGTTGTCATGTACGCCAAAGTTATGGAATCCACGTGAGAGCAGACTTGACGGCAAGAGCAAGGAGGCTGTGGAAGT
>JAIINY010000458.1:0-1311 GCA_022741625.1 Prevotella sp.
TTATGTTTGTAACTAATTGGATTTCAACTACAAAGATACAAAAAATATCGGAGATTACCAACTTTTTTAGGCACTATTTCTTATCCCGAACTGAGGTAGGTACTGTTCCTGGATTTTTCTCAGATTACAGGTAAGATAGAAGTTTTGGAGGAAAGATTCAATGCCTATCTCTGCATCAAGTTGGATAGTTTTGCAGAGCAGTATGCTGCATATTATGGTATGTGGATACCAACAGATTGACGGATATGCCGATGCTCCAAGGGATATGCTGCGAGAGATGAGTTTATGGAGTGGGGGGGTATAGCATTGTTGGTAATAAAATAACTTTACAAGTTAAATTTGGTGGAAAAATCTCTTAAGAGAAACTTTCTTTTTCCTTAAGGAAAAATATATTTTCCCTTAAGGAAAAAAATAAAAACCCTTAAGGGAAAATTCTCCATCTCTTTTTTCCCCATTTTTCGGGCGTTTCCGCCTGATTCTCTCTTCCTTGAATATTATTTACATGAATATGGAGAGCATTGCTCGCATCTGTATGCAGTTTGTGCGTCATCACGCAGTGGTGGTCAAGATATCCCGCTCTCCCGATTTTCTGGAAGTAGCCTGATATCTGTATGAGGAGCAGAAGTGCTGAATTCAAGAAAAAATCCCACGATTTTCTTGCTCAATAAGAATAAAAACCTTATCTTTGCAGCAGACTTAGAAGAAAACCGAATATCTCGGAACAAACAAGTGATAAATGATAAGGAGACAATTTAATGAAACAGATTGAGGAAAGATACATCAGCCTGCTGACCGATTTCGGCTTCAAGCGAATTTTTGGAACGGCAATGAACAAGGATTTGCTCATTTGCTTCCTCAACAGCCTGTTTAATGGCAGACAGGTTGTGAAGGATATGATTCGCAAATTCGGTGTCACCCGCTATCATGCCAATAAGGTATTGAATGATCTCTGTGAGGAACCGGCAGCCAGAATGTATGCTACCAAAGAAGATCCTGTTACAATCTATCGTTTGAGGAAGAAGGAATGATGATAGGAAGTTGAAGTAAACGGCTTTTGGGGGTGAAGTAAGTATCTTCTCGGGTGCAATCAAGTATCTTCCCAACTGTTGCTACTAGGCTCAGCACCTCTGCCGAGCCTAGTCAGCAGGTCTGCTCACTGCAGTCGGCATTTCTGTTGAGCCTAGTAGTAACACTTTTTTTCATCACATTCGTATAAGTAACAGTTAAAAAATAACTTGGTACAAAAATGCTAAGCAGATTTGCACCTAACGACATAGTTCCACTTAGGCAATTGTTCATCAAATATGATTC
>JAIINY010000459.1:0-1307 GCA_022741625.1 Prevotella sp.
GTTCCATGCTGTAACGTATACAGGTACGAGTTCCGAAGAGACGCAACGTCTTCAAAAGCTCTGCATCCATGACTGGATCTATCGTAACATGCACCTCTTTCATCTCGTAATGCATGTCACGCTTGGCACCGTTGTTTTTGCGTGCCTTTCTCTTTTCGGCCTGCTCTGTTTTCTTCTTGTCAAATTCCTCCTGGGTCATCGAGGCTTGTGGATTCTTTTCCTGACGTTCGGACTTCTTGCCTGAAACGAGCTTGCCGAGTGCCTTGTTCTGACGATTCGCTTTGTCAATGGCGATTCCTTTCCGGACGAGTAGTTCTTCTAATGACTTTATACGTTCAATGAGTTCGTTGACCTGTAGGGTCAGCGAACTCACTGTAGTGTTAGCTTGCTGAAGCTGTTCGTTGGCAAGCTGAAGTTGTTCCTTCAAAAGTACTATAATTTCGTCCTTTGTCATAGTGCAAAGATACGAAAAAATATCGAGATATGCAAGGATTTTCAGATATTTATTTTTACTATCTTGCTGATATACAACCTATTAAACACAACCTTACACACCTACAGATTAAGCCGTTTTCGATATCTCATACTTTTCAGGCAAATTCCGCTCATGATGGCAGATAGCGTCTTGTAAGGCATTTTGCATTGTTTGCTTTGGGGATCAAAGAATGGTAATTCAAAGGTTCCTCGTTCCAGTCGCTTCTGATACAGCAGGAAACCGTCGCCATCCCATTTGAGCATTTTTACCTGCTGGCGATTCTTTGAGAAGAAGATGAAGACGGCACCACCGAGTGGCGGCAGCTCCATCTCCGTCCTCACAATCTGGTACAGGCCATTTATGCCCATGTTCATTCGGACATATCGCTGGCAGACGTAATACTGGGTATTTTCGTTTAGTCCAAACATAGCATATCCTCCTTTTCATAAAGTTTCATCAGATGCATGACAGATTTGGCGCTACCTTTCTTGATGGTGACTATCGTTCCATTTGGGAAGGTTAGGGTTATGCCAAAAAGATAGTTCTCTGGACAGACGGGGTCGGATGGCATTTCCATGGGAAGGAACATCATCCCAGTGTCCTTGGCTATTGCCTCGGAACATTCCTTACGGGCTTCGGCCTGAAGCAGACGAATCTGCTGTTTGGCTAACCTAACAGAATAACCTTTCTCTGACATCCATCTATGCATCGAGCGATGGTTTACATGCCGTTCCTTTAAAAAAGGAATCAAACTGGCTTTTGGATTATGATTCAAATGAATCTGGAAGGCATTCCATGCCCTCTCATAACGTTCTGTTGCTCTCATAATTTC
>JAIINY010000460.1:0-1305 GCA_022741625.1 Prevotella sp.
CCAGACGAGGCTGGTGTTAGGGATGCAACTGTCAACGACCTTGATGCAACGACCATCAAGCAGTTTTTGGGCAACCGTTTTGATAGAGTGTTGGAAAAGAAAGGCTTGACAGGTGACGCTTTTAATGAAGCATCACTTGATATGATATGCTCTGCCATCGCTAAGGGGCATGACAGTGAGAAGATACTTCGCAATCTGCGATTTATCCGTCCTGATGGTTCACTGACCGTTGCTGCCATGCTTCTGTTTGGCAAATACACCCAACGCTGGATGCCAATGATGACAGCCAAGTGTATCTGTTTTGCTGGCAACAGCGTTGGCAGCAAGGTTTTTCGTGACAAGGTGAATGATGCAGATATGGAGGGGAATCTGCTTCATCAATATGACACTATCATGGATTTCTTCACTCGTAACCTACATAATGTGCAGGTGGGAGATGAATTCAACAGCATGGGTAAGTTGGAAATACCTTACACCAGTTTGGTTGAGTTCACTGTAAACAGCCTTGTACACCGTTCGTTGAACATGAAGGCCCCTGTTCGCATTTTCATTTTCGACAATCGTGTGGAGATTCATAGTCCTGGTGCATTGCCTAACGGACTCACTATTGATGACATCAAGGCTGGAACATCCATGCCTCGCAATATGTTCCTTTTTAACAATGCTATATACTTGCTGCCATACACTGGTGTGGGTAGCGGCATCACTCGTGCTCTTGATGAAGGTGTTAATGTCACGTTTATGAATAATGACAAGGCGCAGGAATTTGTCATCACGGTTTGGAGAGAAGAAAGTAACGAAGTCGAGAAAAAAAGTAACCAAGTCGAGGGGGAAAGTAACCAAGTCGGTAACCAAGTCGAACAAAAAAGTAACGAAGTCGAGGAAAAAAGTAACCAAGTCCAAGACTCTGACACTCGACTTAGACACTCTGACACTAAAAAAGTGTCATTGTCTAATAAGCAAAGGGATATAGTCAATTTCTGTTCAGTTCCTCGAACCACCGCAGAGATCATGGAACGCCTTGGTTTATCCAATCAGACAAAGAACCGTGAGCGTTACATCACATCCCTTGTTACAGCAGGGTATTTGCAGATGACTAATCCAGATAATCCTACAGCAAGTAATCAAAAATACAAGAAAGTAAACATAAGATAAGAATGGATTCATTATTTCAATTTCAGTTTGCATGCTTCATATTCATGCTCATCAATGCCTTCATCGTAGCACTCTCTCATCTGCATGTAAGATGGGAGAACAAGCGGTATGAGCGTTCTCGATGGATGATCGTTGCTGCCCTGATAGGAC
>JAIINY010000461.1:0-1301 GCA_022741625.1 Prevotella sp.
ATCGACCAGCAGTTTAAGCGTCTCGGTGAGGTTCGTCCGAATGCTCCTAAGATGTGCTCTGAGTTCTGGAGCGGCTGGTTCGACAAGTGGGGAGCACGCCATGAGACCCGTCCTGCCAAGGATATGGTAGAAGGAATGGACGAGATGCTGAGCAAAGGCATCAGCTTCTCTCTCTATATGACCCACGGCGGAACCAGCTTCGGCCATTGGGCAGGTGCCAACTCTCCTGGTTTCCAGCCAGACGTAACCAGCTACGATTACGATGCCCCTATTAATGAATGGGGATTGGCTACTCCAAAGTTCTATGAACTGCAGAAGATGATGGCGAAATACAACGACGGCAAGAAGTTGCCAGCCGTGCCTAAGGCTCCGATGCAGATCATCAAGGTGCCAGCGTTCAAGTTTACCGAATACAAGCCATTGAGCTCTGGTATCGGAAAAGAGAAGAAAACCCAGGCTCCTCAGAGTTTCGAGGATATGGACATGGGATGGGGTACCATGGTTTATGAAACCCAGGTTCCAGCCATCGAAAGTACATCAACCCTGACCGGCGAGTTCCACGACTTTGCCCAGGTATATGTAAACGGAAAATATGTAGGCAAGATAGACCGTGTGAAGAATGAGAAATCACTCGAATTGCCAGCCATGCCACAGGGGGCACAGCTCACCATCGTGGTAGAAGGTATGGGAAGAATCAACTTCGGTCGTGCCATCAAAGACTACAAGGGTATCATCGGCAACGTAACCCTCACTACTCAGAAAGAGGATTGCGAACTTGCCCTCACCCCTACCCGATGGAACAACAGCAGCATCGCTGATGATTACCAGACAGCTGTGAATGCACTCGCCATGCCAACCAACAAGATGCGTGGTCTCCAGACCAAGGCGGGTTACTATCGCGGCTACTTCAACCTGAAGAAGGTGGGCGACACCTTTATTAATATGGAGGCATTCGGCAAGGGTCAGGTTTATGTAAATGGTCATGCCCTCGGCCGTTTCTGGCAGATTGGTCCTCAGCAGACCCTGTATCTTCCAGGCTGCTGGTTGAAGAAGGGCAAGAACGAGGTGATTGTTCTCGATGTTGTAGGTCCTAAGGGCGAAGCAGGAAAGCCTGGTTCTACCGTGGCTCCTATCGCTTTCTGCCAGGATCATCCGGAGCTCGACAAACTGAATCTCGAAAAGAGCAACAAGCACAATGAGCCAGGTCATCGCATGGATCTCAATTCAGAGACTCCAGTATTGAAAGGCGAGTTCAAGGCTGGCAACGGCTGGCAGACCATCAAGCTCGACAAGCCTGTAAC
>JAIINY010000093.1:0-9540 GCA_022741625.1 Prevotella sp.
GGAGACATGCGCCTTTATTTACGAAGAAAAGGCAAACTCCCTTGTTTTAGTTACCTTGTGCGAGGGAAATCATTTTCGTTTTATAGAGGAAAGATACAAATAATATTCAGAATAAACTCATATTGCGGGCAATTTTTTGCAAATTGAGATATTACATACAGCTAGTTCTTACAGTTACTTGTTGAAATTGCACAGATAATCGTTGCTTGTGTTTTTTGAAAAAACATTAAAGTATATTATTTTTTGAGGAAAACTGAAAATTATACAGGGATTTATATTAATTTTGCAGGCAGAAAAGAGGAGATAATGCAACTCGATAAGAGGATCATGCAATTCGAAAAAGGATAATATTATAAGGTATGAAACGTTTATTCAACATAATGATGGCTCTGACGCTCTCGCTCATGGTGGTTTACCTGAGCGTGGGTACTACCATTATGCACTGCCTCCGTTCCAACAAGGTGATGGTGGGAGCAGTGGAGGATTGTTGTATGAAACGAAGCCATGCCTATGCTTACTGTTACGGGCAGCAGGGGGCGCAGGTGAAAAAACATTGCATGGATTTGAAGTTGGTGCAGTTGTCGCCAACCTTTTCTGTCCATCAGGTTGTTTTCAATGCGGTTCCTGTGTTCGCAGGTATTTTGCCATCCAGTTGGATGATACTGCCTCGCCCTGTCATCTCCAGTATTCAGAAGGTTGGATTCTGGAATAGAAACGTGCCTCATTCGCCCCCGAGGACTTATCTGAGGCTTCTTAACTCTCTGATTATTTGATTCTTACTTATTTTATATCGGCTGTAGAAGCGCATTTTGAGTGCTTTTGCCGCAAGGGATATTGTTCATAAGGTGAAACGTAAAAAACTGTGCGGCAAAGTAAAGATAACAAAGGAATAAGAAAAAATCAAGTAACAACATAAAAAAGAAGAATCATGTATTCTAGATATTTATTGTTCAGCACCCTGTTGGTCATGGCTGCTGAAGCTTATGCAAGAAATGATAATAATATGATTGGGATAAATGCCCAACTGCAGGATAAAACTGCGGAAGGTTCTATCTCTTCAGCAGATTCCATCTCTTTAGCGGATTCTATTTTCAAGGACGAGGAGTTGAAGGAGGTGAAGGTTGTGGCCCGCAAGGCTGGAACTTCCCGACTGGCTGGGGCAGTGAATGGCATTGCCGTGAACAAGGATGAACTCTTCAAGGCGGCGTGCTGCAACCTGGGCGAGAGCTTCACTACCAATCCCTCGGTGGATGTGGCTTACAACGATGCTACCACTGGCGCCCGACAGATTAAACTGCTCGGTCTTTCAGGTACTTATGTCCAGATGCTGACAGAGAATCTGCCTAATTTCCGTGGTGCTGCCATTCCTTACGCCCTGGGCTATGTTCCAGGCACCTGGATGAAGGGCATTCAGGTGTCGAAGGGAAGTGCTTCGGTGAAGAACGGCTATGAGTCGATTACGGGACAAATCAACGTGGATTATCTGCAGCCTGAGGATGAGCAGCAGGTAGAGGTGAATCTCTTTGGCGATACGAAGAGCCGGATAGAGGCGAATGCAGATGCCAATGTGCATTTATCTGATAAATGGGCTACGGAGTTCCTGCTTCATCACGAGAACATCATAAAGAACCATGATGATAATGATGATGGATTCTACGACATGCCGGGCAGGGAACAGTATCATCTGCAGAACCGCTGGGTGTATAAGGGGGATAAGTATATCTTCCATGGTGGAGTTGGTACCTTGAAGGAGATTAGAACCAGTGGGCAAGATGAGGAACATCTGAATGCTCATACTTTGAGTTCAGATTCTCATAAAATGGTTTCGGATTCAGATGCTTCATCCTCTGATTCTCAAGCAATGGCTTCGGATTTATCTTCTGATTCTCAGAATCTCTTCCGGATCAGGCTCCACACCAATCGCTATGAGGGTTACATGAAACATGCTTTCATCCTGAATCGTGAGCACGGAACGAACATCGCCCTGATGTCTTCGGCTTCGATGCACCAGTTGGATGCGCAGTATGGAAACAGATTTTATAACCTGAACGAGAAAAATCTCTATGGTTCGCTGGTGTTTGAGACGAACTTCACCCAGCAGCACAACCTCTCTCTGGGATTGAGTATGAACCATGATTATCTGGGTCAGCGCACGAATGTGAATGTTTATCCCTCAACATCTCTGAATTCATCTTCCGGTCAGTCATCTTCTTATATTCTTCCGGAGATGCAGCGCCTGAACGAGAAGGAGACCACTCCCGGTGCTTATGCTCAATATACCTATACATTAGGAACGAAGCTCACGGCAATGGCAGGTGTACGTTTTGACCATAGTTCCATCTATGGCAACTTCTTCACTCCTCGATTTCATGTGAAATATTCGCCTGTAGAGGCTGTAAGCATCCGATTGTCAGCCGGAAAAGGCTACCGCACGGTGTTCGGTCTGGCAGAATATAACTATCTGCTGGCGAGTGGAAGGGAACTTCAGATTGCCGGAAGAGACCTTCAGACTTCTGCTCCAGGCTCTCAGACTTCTGCTGGTTCTCTGCTTTCCAGCAATGGCTTGAAGCAGGAGGAGGCTTGGAACTATGGTGTGAGCACGGCTTTCTATATCCCGCTGTTTAGCAAGACTCTGAAGCTGAATGCCGAGTATTACTATACCGACTTCAGAAATCAGGCGGTAGTGGATTATGATGCTGACAGCCGACTCATCGTGATTCATAATCTGCAGGGAAAGTCTTATTCGCATACCTTCCAGATTGATGCTTCCTATCCCTTGCTGAAGGGCCTGGAGATTACGGCGGCTTATCGACTGAATAATGTGAAATGTTCTTACGGAATTGAGAATGAACTGAAGGAGAAACCGCTTACCAGCAAGTATAAGGCGCTTTTCACCGCTTCTTACAAAACCCCATTGGCGCTGTGGCAGTTTGACGCCACGGTGCAGTTGAATGGTGGCGGAAGGAATCCGGAGCCTTATCAGTTGGCGGATGGAACTCCATCGTGGTCGCCGAGATTTCATAGCTTTGAACAGGTGAGCGCCCAGATTACCAGATGGTTCCGCCATTGGAGCATCTATGTGGGAGGCGAGAACCTGACGGGTTTCAGGCAGAAGACTCCTATCTATGGTGCTGCTCAGCCATGGGGCAGGGATTTCGAGCCTACCCTGATCTGGGGACCAGTGGAAGGCAGAATGTTCTATGCTGGAGTAAGAGTGAAGCTTTAGGGAACAATGTTAGGTGTTAACTTATAATTAAGTATTTTCAGAAAGTAGAATTTCAACAATTTAAATAATAGAAAGTTATGAAAAAGATTTTATTAATGTTCGTGATGATAATGGTGGCAATGGTTGGCTTTGCCAAGGACATCAAGACCGTGGTTTTCACAACTACCCCTCAGATGCACTGTGAGGCTTGTGAAAACAAAATCAAGAACAATCTCCGTTTTGAGAAAGGAATCAAGAGTATCGAGACTTCAGTTCCTAACCAGACGGTTACCGTAAAGTACAATGCCGACAAGACCACTCCCGTGAAGCTTCAGAAGGGTTTCGATAAGTTCGGCTACAAGGCACGCATCCTGAAGGATGGCGAGAAGGTTGAGAAGAATAACGAGGAGAAATGTGATCTGATGTAATGCTTTATTCCTTTCTTTTGATTCCTGGTTCAGCAGCCATCATTGGCTGATTCTCTTCAGGCAAAACATACGGCTTGCTGAAGTGGAGTGGAGAAGAATTGGTTGCCGCCTCAATCTCGCCACGCAACCGTTCTTTCAATTTCGTGTTTCTGCTGCTCACAGTCAGATTTCTTACAGCATAGGCGAGGGCTTTGGGCTGACCGATGAGCACGCAGATTTTCTTGGCTCTCGTGATTCCGGTGTAGATGAGGTTGCGCTGAAGCATCACGAAATGAGTCATCAGGATAGGGATGACCACGATGGGATATTCTGAACCCTGACTCTTGTGGATGGTGGTGGCGTAGGCCAATGTCAACTCATCCAGCTCCGCTGCCTCGTATTCAGCTGAATGATCCTCGAAACTCACGGAGATGGTGCAATCTTCCATATTCACCTTCTCTATGGTTCCGATGTCTCCATTGAATACATTCTTGTCGTAATTATTTCTAATCTGCATTACGCGGTCGCCCAGTTTGTAGGTGATTCCGCCACGGCTGATTCCCAGATTGGATGTGTTGAGTGCCTGCTGCAGCAGCATGTTCAGATTGGCTGCACCTACCACGCTTCTCTGCATCGGGGTAAGCACCTGGATGTTACTCGGTGGCTGATTGTAAGCTTTTGGCAGACGGTATTTTACAAGATTCACGATTTCCGTAGCCACTTGCTCTGGATCTTCATTCTTGATAAAGAAGAAATCGGTCTGTTTGCCGTTGCTCGTGTCCGGATAATATCCCTGGTTGATGGCGTGGGCACTTATGATGATTCGGCTCGACTGCGCCTGTCGAAAGATGCGGGTGAGTCGGAGGACCGGAATCTTCTCTGAGTCGATGATGTCGCGCAGAACGTTTCCTGCTCCCACACTCGGCAGCTGGTCAATGTCGCCCACCAGCACCAGGCGCATGTGCTCCGGAATCGCCTTCATCAGATTATACATCAGGATGATGTCTATCATCGAACACTCATCCACGATCAGCGCATCACCCTCCAGCGGGTTCTCCTCGTTGCGCTTGTATCCGTCCTGCGGATTAAACTCCAGCAGCCGGTGGATGGTCTTGGCTTCCATGCCCGTGGCCTCGCTCATTCGCTTGGAAGCTCTGCCCGTAGGAGCCGCCAGTAGAATCCTCATCCCTGCCGTTTTGTAAGCAGAAATGATACCTTGCGTCGTCGTGGTCTTTCCTGTTCCGGGACCACCCGTCAGCACCATCACTTTAGAGCGTATTGCCTGCTCAATGGCGGCAATCTGCACCTCGTCGTATCTGATGCCTGAAGCCTTTTCCATCGTCTGGATGTCGGCCTGCATATTGAAGAGGGTAGGATCCTGACCTTTCATCAATTCCAGCAGTTTCTTAGCCGTTCCACGTTCAGAATGATAGAAGGGAGGCAGATAGATGGCTTCGTTCTCACGGATGAGATTTTCTGATATAATCATTTCCGCTATGGCTTGTCTGATAGGTTCTTCATCGGCTTCGAGCAGTTTCTTTGCGGCTTCTATAAGCTGTTCTTCTACAGCATAAACGTGACCTTCGTTGGAGAGTTCATTTAGGGTGTAACTGATTCCGCTCTTGCATCTTCTCAGATCGTTCTTCTCATAACCCATCTTGCTGGCTATGCTGTCGGCAGTCTTGAAACCAATGCCCCAGATGTCATCGGCAAGACGGTAGGGATTCTCCTTCACGTTGTCGATGCTTTCCTTGCCATACTGTCGGTAGATCTTGGCGGCGTAAGCAGTGCTCACGCCATACTGCTGCAGGAAGATCATCACGTTCTTGATGTCCTTCTGCTTCTCCCAGCTGTCTCGGATTTTCTCCACGCGTTTTTTGCCGATTCCGGCAACCTCGTAGAGTCGTTCGATGTCATCTTCTATTACCTCGATGGTTTCCGTTCCGAATCTCTCTACTATCAGATGTGCAAACTTCGAACCGATGCCTTTCACCAGTCCGCTGCCCAGATATTTTTCTATTCCATACGCCGTGGCGGGCATTACCTCTTCCCAGGTTTCGCAGGCAAACTGCTGTCCGTATCGCTTGTCCATCTTCCAGTCGCCATTGCACAGCAGTACCGCTCCCACTGGAACATCCAGCAGGTTTCCCACCAGGGTAACCAGGTCGGAATATCCCTTCACCTTGACTTTCATCACGGAATATCCGTTCTCCTGATTCTGGTAGGTAATCCG
Source organism: Prevotella sp. (assembly GCA_022741625.1). Classification (GTDB taxonomy): domain Bacteria; phylum Bacteroidota; class Bacteroidia; order Bacteroidales; family Bacteroidaceae; genus Prevotella. Next base: position 5,846 of record JAIINY010000093.1, read on the forward strand.
TTCTACCACGCAGCGTATCTTGATCATAACTTCTTTAATATATTACTTTTTTCAATATATTATCTTTCGATGATGTGATTGATAACGATTCCTGCTATTGCCATTCCGAATGTAGCGGTGATGTGGCAGAGCGAACCGTTGATCTGCGCCTTCGTAGAACACCATTCATGTTCTACAAGTCGCTGATCGCCAGGCGCATCATAGACGGCTGTGTCTGTTCCTCTCTCTCCGCTGAGTAGCTTCGCTTTCGGACAGAGACAACCGCCTGTACCGCAGGCCTTGTTCACTCCCATGTTTGGTATCGGCTTTTCCTCGCTGAACACGCACTGGAATTTGCGGCGTGGGAAGGTCTTGTTCTTCTTGAATTTCTTGCGCAGGGCTCTTGCCAGCGGATCGCCATCAACCTTCCAGAACTCAGCCTTCCTCACCATGAAAGGGTCGCGGCGGAGGGCTGCTCCCATCGAAGATACGAAGGTGATTTCCTTTGGAAGGGCAGTGGCACGCAGAATCAGGTCAGCCTTGTCTTTCAGCGAGTCGATGGCGTCTATGATGTAGTCGTATTCCTCCATGTGGAACTCTTCTGCAGTTTCTGCCTGATAGATTTTCTGATAGGTCGTGATGTTGGCTTCAGGGTTGATTTCCAGCAGGCGGTCGCGCAGCGCATCTACCTTCACCTGTCCGATGGTGCGGCTTGTTGCCATCAGCTGGCGGTTGCAGTTGGTTACGCATACGCGGTCACTATCCACGATGGTGATGTTGCGCACGCCGCTGCGCACCAGTCCCTCGGCGCACCATGAGCCCACGCCTCCGATTCCGAAGATGAGTACTCGTGCTTCCTGAATTTTTTCAAGATTATCTTTTCCCAGGAGCAGTTCTGTGCGTCGCTGCATTCCCCGCTCCATTGTTGTGATTTGATTTCCCATTCAATTATCTTTTTTATTATCTTTCAATTTTGCTTTGCGCAATTCAGGTGCAAAGATACAAATAATAATCCGAAAAGTAATCATCTGGCTGATTTTTTATTTAGAAAAATCTTCCTATTCTTCCACAATCTGCATGATGTGCCTGATATTTCTGTTGCGCTGGTTGATGATGAGCGGCACACGTTCTACCACTACCATAGAAGTATCGAGTCCCAATGCCACGGTGTCTTCCTTGCCGGCATGGTTTACATAAACCAGGTTGGAAGCGTATTTGGGGATGCTCTCATCGGCCTTGATATCGGAGATAATCTGATAATAATCATCTAGCGGTTTGGTGCTAATATAATGGCGACGTATCTTCATTGCTCTCACACATACATCATCAGGAACAGGATTCCGCCAATGTACATCTGATGAAGGTCACCAAAGTAGGTGAAGATCATCAGATGAATGGATTTAGTTTAAATCAGTCAATATCAATTAATTGAAAATGCTTGTTGAAGGTCAAATCCAATCCGTTAGTCAGTTCTACCTCATATTCATTCTTATTCATTTCATTTTTTTTACTGATTGTCCTGCATAATTATCTTTCAGGTAATTCCTGATGGCTTGCGGAATCAGCTGGGCTGGCACGATGTCCTGCTTGCAGTCGACCTCTGTAAGATTTCCCTTTTTGTCGAACTCCAGCTTCGTGCCATTCTGTAGAACCACATCATAGCTTCTGCTGACAACGCTCGACTCAATCGTAGCAAGTATCACCTTCTGACCATTGAAATGCTGGCTGAGCAAGGTCTGGACCTTGGCAGGAAGTGCATTTACAGAGATAGGCTTGTTGTTACCCGCATTCGCTACCATATTGCATGAAACCATGTAGCAAATGGCAATCATTAAAATTCGCAAAATTCTTTTCATAAGCTACAAATTAAAATTTTATAACTAAAGTTTCGCAAGTGAAAATTCACAAGCGTGATTTAACGTAATTTTGGAATAAAAAAGGCTCTGAAGTTTGTATAACTCACAGAAAATGAGTATCTTTACAATCGCTAAACAATAAAGATAAAACTTCAAAGCCGTGAGCAAAGATACAAAAAATATTTCAGATCTGCGAAGCTTTTTCGCAAAAAATGAAGATAATCGTGCAATTAAATGCATTATGGGTGTGATGAAACATATAAATATACGCTCCAGCCAGATTGGAGTAGAGAAAAAAGAGAACTGCAAGTTCACTACCTTGCAGGTACTCAATCTTCTCATGCTCTTCCCATTCTTCGTAGTCAAGAATGCGAGTCGATACTCCAACTCGTCCTTGAGTAAATTGTTCAATTGTGATAAAGATATGTTCTATCGTTTTATGAATGATGGCAATGTCAAGTGGCGCAAGTTACTATATGCAATGAATCTTCAGCTGATAAAGAAGATATCAAGCAGCACAACTGTTCATCATGACAAGCCGGTTTGTTTGATTATTGATGATACTGATGCACCTAAGACTGGTATGACGACCGAACTCATAGGAAGAATCTGGTCTCATGTTCATCAAAAGAGCATCCTTGGTTATAAGTGTCTGACCATGATGTTGTCCGATGGCGTTAGCCAGCTCTTTCTCGATTTCTCTCTTCATGGTGAGGAGGGAAAGGACAAGCAAAAGGTTCAGGGACTTACTGCTAAGCAACGCAAAGCTCGCTATACCGAGGACCACGAAGGGCAAGCGGTAAAAGAGCGTGTGGATGAATATCTGATGAAGAAGACAGACAAGGCCATAGATATGGTCAAGTATGCCATCAAGCGAGGTATTCGCTTTGATTACTTACTCGTAGATAGCTGGTTTACAAACACTAAGCTTGTACGTTTCATTTCCAGCAGAACATATCAAGTGTCACCTGTTGGGCATGATTAAACTGGGCAAAACCAACTATGCAACGAAACATGGTAAGATGAATGCCAAGCAAATCATCAAGTACCTGCAAAAGGAAAAGGCATGCAAACACAACAAAATGCTTCGCTGTACCTATTGTACAATGGACGTCAAATTGGATGGCGTGCCAGTCCGTTTGTTCTTTTGCAAACGAGGACGCAAGGGAAACTGGAATGGGTTGTTGACCACAGACCTTTCTCTTAGCTTCCTTGAAGCGTATCGTATTTATGCCAGACGATGGGCTACCGAAGTTGCATACAAGGATTGCAAGACCTTGCTGAACTTTGGCAAATGCCAGTCTGTACATTTTGCCGCTCAAATTGCCAGCTTCACTTTGACAATGATGCAGTATAACATCTTTGTGTACAGTGAAGAGATTTGAAGCGTATGAAACCATCGGCGGCCTCTTTGCTGAGGTTACCAATGACACTCTCGAGTTGTCCGTAACGGACAAGATATGGGCTATCATTTTGGATTTCGTTCTGGAAGCAGCAGAGCGTTACTCTATAGATGCTACAGAGTTTCTGGCTGATTTCATCGAAAGTAATCCTGTTGCCCATACGCTACGTAATATGTATATTTATAAACAAGCAAGTTGATATTTATTCACTTGCGAATCTTTAGTCAATAAAAAATGCCCTGTAGGGGCAAAAGCACCGTATTTAAAGCTTTTGCCCCTACAGGGCGATTTGTTTGCGCTCTAGTTTACCCGGGGTGTTACCCTGGGCTAGGATTCCTGTAAGAGTGATTTTGGCTGCTTCATATTTTTACATTTCCCGTTCTCTTCAGTACGCCCCACTGCTGCAGTTCTCCCTTGATGGCCTTGAAATAACTCTTGAAAATCACATAGTACATGA
>JAIINY010000094.1:0-9496 GCA_022741625.1 Prevotella sp.
CGTTTGCGCCACCCCTCGCCTGGTATTCGTAAGAGATTCCAAGGAGATGAATATCAGGGTCTTCGACCGTGAGGCGCTGGATATGAATGCAGCCAGCAACAATAATGTCTATGCCAAGCTGGCTACAGGCAGCTATTTCATCGGCAGCAAGTTTGAACCGCAGTCAGAATCCTATGATATGGAAGTGATAGGCGATTCGCTCTATACCTTCATCCCGCGCACGGGCACCATCTATGCCTGGAAGGTACAAGACATCATCGAGAAGAAGGGCAATGCACCTGTCCAGGTTACGGAGAACTGGAATGCCCGCCTGCGTTCCATCTCGAAGACCGACGACAAGGAGAAGTTCTTCGTATCGATGGACAAAGACGGTAAGATGCAGCTGGCAGAATATACCCTGGCTGATATCCAGAAGCGAGACTTCTCTCAGCCAATCCGCAGTTTTGCGGGCGACGGCCGAGTAAGTCTGCCATCCCAGACCATCGTAACCTATCAGAAGGAGAAACTGATCATGACCAACGGCGCCAAGCTCGAGCGCTGGGAGATTCACAACCATCCATCTTACGAGATCCAGCCTCGGCAGAAGTAAGCACTGTATTCTCGAAGTAAAAAAACACCCCCATCCTACTTTCGCAAGCGGGATGGGGGTTTTGCTTATGTAATAGTAAACCTAAAAAACAAAAGCCATACTAATTATAGTATTAAATTAATTTAGATATATGATAATTATAAAAACCCTCTGCCAACTTTCACAAGCTGACAGAGGCATATATAAGTAAAAGATATAAACAATAATACCACTGTATTACCGTCTAAAACTATAAAATTAAACTAAAGTTTTGCAGGTTAAACACAAAACCTGCTTCCTTAAAAAAATGAATGCAGTATATTCACATACACCGACATCAATAGACTCTAATTCTTACGACTTTTATCATCACAGACTATCTACTAGCCTATTTATATATCGAACTGTTTTTTTTATCATATCATCGTAAGACTTGTTTTATAGTCAAATTTGAATTGACGTACATTATATATTATTATATATTATGAATGCGACAAGAACACTTATTGACTCCTCACATCGTTGTCCGAGATAACCACCTCGCCGCCGCAGTTCCAGAAAGAGAGGGAGAACTGTCGAGCAACGAGGGGCCTCTTAGGGGGAATAAAGCATATAAAAAGCTAACAAACATTCTACTTTCACAAAACCTACTCCCTATCGGAAGACTACACTAAACCAATCACCTTATGGAAAACTAAACAAAAGCTATTCCCCTTTTTTGAAAACTAAACTAAAAATCATAGAACAACTACGGGTTGGCATAGCAGCTTAGGGTATGTTTGCCCCCAGCCGCCTTCCTGCTGCAACGCCATTGAGCGGTTGTGGCAGTAAGGTAGCTTATCGCTTTACCATGACCAATTTTTCCGTTTATGTCTATACTTATACTTTTAGATTTAGCTTCCGATTCAGATTCTATCTTTGTCTTGATGATGGTTTTAATATTTCAAGTATCCCGAGGGCATTGAGCGCCCTCGGGATAGGAGGGATTATATAATCTATTATGTTTTGAGGACAAAGAGACAAAATTTGTCTCTTATCTTATATTCTTTCTACGAATCAAGTTTCTTGAATCACTAGCCTCTGTGTCATCAAGAACATACTTGTCTGGCAATGTTAACTTTCCTGCCTCCTGTAAGGTCTTGAGCTTGCCACCATCCTTGAATTGAATATTAATGATAGCGCCCGGCTTGAATTCATTGTAACCCGCAGAAAGGTTAAGCTCAGCAGGCATATTTTCCTCTACCATAATGGTGTAATACTCATACTTGCTATCAGGATTAACATTCTGAGCAGCCAACTGATTCCATGCTGTCTGAATATCAGCTACAGTTGCTGCAGAAGCCTCGGCAGCATCATGTGTTTCTTCAGTCCATTTCTCTACCTCAACTTCAGGATCAATCTTAATGATATTTCCATCAACGTTAAGACAGAAGTTAATGCGATAAGCTACACCAGCCTTCAATGTACCTACAGGCAAAGCAACATCTGTTGTATACTCTATCTTCTGATTATTAGGACTCAAATCTGTATTACCAGAAGCGATAGTATAACTTACCCGTGCAATGATATCTCCTGCTTGTTTGATACCCTCCTGATCGTGTGGAGGAATAAGGAAAAGATACTTATCAGTCTGCAAAAGAGGCTTTGCTTCTACTTTATCCATATGCAATGCAACACCCTGATTTGCTGCAAAGAGACCAAACTTTGCATTGTCTTTAATGAAGATATTATCTGTATCAATATCTGCATCAGCACTGATACCAACGCCATTGTCATAAGACCAAGTACCACTCTTTGTAGCTTTACCGAATGTGTAAGTAGCACCTGTAAAGAGTCTTCTACTTGTCTTAAGCAGCTTAACACCAGTAACAAACGCTTGGAACTGAGTATTTGTAGGATCACCAATCGGTTTAGCAATCTTTGCGCCGAAGGTCAGACGGGTTGTTATATGAGCAAATTTCACCTTAACCTTACCATCATTCTTGTCGATAGTATAATCCTCAGAAACTGCTGCCAGGAAGTCTAGCTGCTTTGAAGCATCCTTATGCTGATTCAGCTTAAGTTTTAAAGCTGAATTATTAGACAGTTCTGGAGTTACTACCTTTGGAGCATCACCACCAACAGCCGGTGCTTCTGTAACTTCATTTGCATCACCAGCCCAATAAGAAAGGAAAGTGATTTTTTTATCTTGTGGCCACAATTTCAAAGGCAAATAAGACCACTTGTTATCATTTTCATCATAGTTTATAACCTGTCCGGTGAATGGATTTTGCTTGTCCGTCTGGTCGAAGTTTCCTGCTTGAACAAAGTCACTCCATGTCTGCTGATCTGTAACGTAAGAATAGATTGTAAAATTCTTCTTAGCCTTCAATGCATTTAAGTCCATTACCGTACCACGCGTCTTACGACTCGTCTGCACATCGAATCCGATGTACGACTTACTATTTCCAGCATTTCCGGCAACATCGTTGTCAGAGCAAGAGGTCATTGCCGCCATCAGCGGCAACGCCATCAATAGAGTTGAAAACGTTTTTTTTAGAATCATATTTTTTACTGTTTTTGAAATAATTATTATTTAACACTATTATATTTACTATTTTTTGCTTTTAATCTTAGAGCAAACAAAGGGGCGACAGCCCCCTGCTGCTTTTAACCATCACTTGATTCTCTTTTTTACTTATTCTTTTATGGCTGAGGTCTTGCAGCCTCATCCTTTTTTGCCTCACTATAACGAATCAGGTTTTTATGTGTCACTGTGGTGTCAAGATAATAGCCTGCCGGTAATTTCAATTTTGATGCATCGGTTGCGTATAATCCCCCATCTGTGAATATCAGTTCAATTGTTGTACTTGCATTCTTGAACGTATTTCCCGTTGAAAGATCTAATATGTCTGCAGGCTTATTGCCAGAAACAATCAACTTATACCAAATCCAATTACTATCAGGGCTCTGGCTCTGATCTGCCAATTTGTTCCATGCGTCCAGAATACTAGCTTGTTCATTGTCGGCAGCCGTAAACTGTGTAGTCATTGTTTCATCATTACCCCATGATTCTACCTCAACTTCCGGATCAACCCTTACTACATTAGCCAATGGGTCGAGAATCAAATTAAATTTATAGGAAGCACCTGGCTTTAATGTTCCTTTAGGTAACGCAACCTTACTTTTTTTCTCAAGACGTTCTACTTCAATCTTGGACGTTCCTTGTTCCTTATAAAAACTTACAAAGTAGTCAAAAGAAAAAACAACGTTTTGATTCTCTTGAATTCCTTCATTAGATGGAGGAATAAGAAATACATGCGGGGTGGCATCAGTAAAGAGATCTATATAGTTATCAGCAACAAGTGACTTACCACCCATACGAACTTCTACGTATTGAGAGCCTCCTTTATAATAATAATATCCAGCCTTAGAGTAACTGTTTAAAGACTCGTAGCTATATTTGTAGGGTACTAAATTATTCCAATACCCATTTCTACCATCCTGAGATCCCAGGATATATTTACCAGTATTTGGTAAATCGCTGTCTTCATAAGATATATTAAAATTCTTAACATATACGAGATTTTTTCCAAACTCGTCCTCGTCAATAGGCTTATCCAACTTGAATCTAAAACTTACTCTAGACTTAATATGCTGAAATTTTATTTTCAAGTTTCCTCTATCGGTAGTTTTACTTTGGTCTTCACTAACTGCTATGATACAATCTGTTTGATAATCTTGAGGAATTGTAAAAAAGGGCGCTTCGTTTTCCGTTGCTTTCGTTAAAAAATCCGTTCCATCTTTGGCAGCTGGATAATATGCAATAAATGTAGTCTTTCCATTTTCTGGCCATAATTTGAATCCATTTGTATACCAAAGGCTCTTATTTTGGTTAAACCATATCTGTTCAGGTGTGGCAAATGGATTTGGATTAGCCTGGGGGCTAATATTGAACTGCTTATCAGCACAAGTTTGCTTCCAGGTTTTATCTCCAGTATATAAAGAATATATCCAAAAACTACCTGCCTTCTGTAATTCATTCATATTCGTGGTGGCACGTGTACTACGCTGGGTTTGGACATCAAAGCTAATATATGGGCTTACCTCAGAAGCACAGCTTCCTACTTCTGTCATATCGCTTTCTGTGCAGGAGGTAACCGCCGCCATCAGCGGCAATACCATCATAATTATAGAAAACTTTTTATTCATATTTTCTTACTTTTATTTTAAACTATTTTCCTTTTGGTTTCTTATAACGAATAACAATTTCTTGAGCACCTACTGTTTCATCAATATAATAGCCTGAAGGTAACTTAATCCTGGTCTTCACGTCAGCAACATTAACAGGGGTTTTAAACTCCATTTTTACTACAGAAGCCGGTTTCTTAAATTTATTTGCTGAAGATATATCCAATTCACCAACAGGAAAATCAGCATTTACCTTAAGCACATAATATGTGAACATAACATCAGTCGTTTCACTCTGCTTGACCAGTTTATTCCAAGCCTTAATGACATTTTCGCTTGTTGCGTCAGCTGCTTCAGTCTCTGCCACATACTTTTCTATATCACTCCATTCTTCCAGCTCAACCTTTGGATTGATATAATTCTCAGTTGGGTTTAAGATCAAATTAAAGAGATATGCTTTACCCGGTTTCAAAGAACCTATAGGCAGCGAAAATGTACTCTTTTTTAGATTACTTGTGTTCGAACCATTTTTATCTGTATAAAAATAATATGAAAACTCCACAATAATATCTTCTTTGGTCTGTACACCATCAACAGAAGGTGGTATAAGGAACATATACTCATTGTCCTTGAAAAGAGAAGCAGTCAAAACAGGATCTTGGTCAACTGTTTTTTTTTCGAAGAACCTATCTTTTTTTATTACTTTATCTGCAGAGACATCCGTTGAACGAGATGTAGCTCCTTCTTCATCAAAATAGCACTTAGTTGCTACTTTACCTGCCATTGGTTTCGATCCAATCAAATCTGTTTGTCCTATTACGAAATCAATACCACTTCTTAGCTTCCTACTCTCTTTAAGTATTTTCAGATTTTCAGGGACTACAGCTGCGTTTCCCCAAGTAGGATCGAAAGGTTTGTCCATTGAAATCTTAAAGTTGACACGAGCGCATAGATGCTTGAATTTAACCTTTACTTTACCTCCATTCTGATCTGGGGTACAATTCGGGGTAATAGCGTAAAGTATATCAGGCATTAACTCAGTGTCACCTATCTGTTCTAATCTGTATTTTGGAGATTTATTCTCTGCGAATGTAGTTGAATAGACTCCATATCGTTTGTAAAAAAATGAAATAAATGTGGTGTTACCCACTTCTGGCCATTCAACCAATTTGTCATATTTCCATTTTTTACCAGACCACTTAAGATACCTTTCCTCCTTAAAGGGATTTTCAGCAGTATAAACATTAAAATTCCCATCCTGTACATAGTCCGCCCAACTTTTATCACCGGTATAATATGAAATCATCCTAAAATAATTGTTCGCGTCACCATTCTTTATGAGGTTTAAATCCGCCACCGCTCCTCTCGTATTCCTCTGCGTCTGCACATCTACACCAATATATCTAGCTGTGACCGCATCGCCAGTACCCTCTATCACAACATCTCCCTCTGAGCAAGAGGTAGCTGCCATTATAAAAGGAAGAGCCAAAAGAATGTTTGAAATAGTTTTATTCATAAAAAAAATTAATTATATTAACTTAAAATTATTCTAACTACATTGTTTATTTTCATTTTCTAGACTTACCCATCGGCACATCGTATTCCTCCTCCTGCCAGGAATCTACCTTCGGATCAAACATGCCGCCACCAGTTACTATTGGTGGTATCTTGATGCCCGAAAGGTGAATACAACGGTCGAAACCACGGTCGGCATCGGGTGCCGGCTGTAACATCAGCTGCTCTCTCACGTCGAACTGCATAGGCTCCTGAAGAATGGAGGGGTAATATTCTCCACCCTCATACGTGCCTCGCAGACGGAAACGCAGCGCCAAACGGTAGGGAGACTTCGGCTGGGGCAGCATGCCCAAAATGCGGAAGCTCTGCTCCATATAGTCGAATCCCAACTTCTGCTCGTGGTCGAAGATACGGCTCGTAAGCTCGAAACTCAACGAACCTCGCTCCGTACTGTACTCGCGCGTAGCCAACTTCACACTGGTAGGCGTAGCCGAATAGATGGCCTGACAATAGGATACATCGTTCAGGTTCTCCACTGCCAGCTGTGCATGCACCTCCTGGGTAAGCCGCTCGGGCTGCAGATTGAGCAGCTTCCGCAGATCCCTGTCTGCCTCTGCCTTCTCTTCTGCCGAGAGACTGGAGCCGTCGGTACGGGTTCGGTACACCATGTTAGGCGTCACCTCGTAATCGAAGATGCTCATCGCTGCCAGGATATCCGGCTCATCGTAACTGCCCTCACTCCACATGGATGCCGACTTCCTGACCAGATAATACTCGAAGGTATCAAAGCGGTCGGTGCCCCGGAATCCCACATGCGAAGGGAAATCGGTAGGTGAATTATTGAACACCAGTACCTGATATCGCCCTATGGGCAGCATGATGGAGTCGCGCGTCACATCCTGCTCCATTCTCAGATGACACCATGGCTTGCCGTTGAAGACGGGTCCATCCTTCGAGAAGAAATATACAGATGCACAGTAGAGGTTCTCCCGGTCGTTGTCGGGGTCGAGCATTGCCTTGGTCCGCCAGTCGATGGTTATTGGAATCATAGCCTTCATCTGGCTCATATTCTCCAAAGGGCGGCGCTCACAACCTGCAATCAAGAGGGCGAGCGCCCACCCAATGGAGAAAGCAATAACCACTCTAATGATACGAATCTGAAAGATTATGAATTTATTTCTGATCATTTTTCCACCCCCTTTCTGCTGTGAAAATTCTTCATAAACCTGCGGTGAAGCTTTTGCGGAGATTCGCGCTTGCAGAATATCGGATACCATACCAGACTCATCTTCACCTTGAGCGGACCCATCCACGAGGTCTGATCCTTGCGCAGCCTGTAGAGGTGGTAGCGATAGTCTTTATCGCGCCACCAGGCATAGTAATGGCGGTATCTGGTCTGCAGACAGCCTGCCGATGCGCTTAGCTCAAAGAGCCATTGTCTGGAGAGTGGTTTCACCCATCCTGCACTCACGCCAGCCATATAAAACTCGCCCTGATATCCCTTGGCATGCCGCTCCAGGTCGTAGTAGCCCGTGCCTCCGAAGACTCCTATAAACCATCCCTTCTGGGGGGTATAGAGTTGTCGGGTGCCCGACTGCAGCCAGTAGCGTGCCTCTAGCGAACCGGTGATGATCTCGATACCGTTCTGTCCGTGGTTCCAGAGCCACCATAGGTTTCGCTTGTAGCCATAGATCCACCATGGGAACATATACTCTCCCATCACGCTCCACCGCTTTCCGATGGGCACCTCGAGTTCAACGTTGAGAGCCGAGGCTACATCATAGAGCAGGTTGGTTTTCAGCGCGAAATACTGTCGGGGGCTCCGCCAGAGCGTATCTGCCTGTGTGGCGTATGGCTTGGGATACAGCGAGGCGGGAATCGCCTCATTGTCCAGGGCTTTTGCCCAAAGGGGTAATCCGTTGTCTTTCAGAAGTGTACCACCCTGTTCGGGTCGGCGCGGCAGAAAGCGGTAGAGGATTCTCACATCCGTTCTTCGCATGTCGGCAAAGTAATGGTCTGTCATATACCTCCATGCCTTTCCGCCGTCGAGATATCTCAGCTGGTTCTTTCTGTAGTCGTAGGGTTGCCCCTTTCTCATCTGTATGATGGGAATATTCCTGATGATATCGAGTACCTCGTAACGATGTGGCATGTTTCCTTCCTCCACCTGTCGCTGTAGGGTTACCCAGTCGATGCCGTGCCAGTTGTATCTTACCACGGAATCAGGAATCATCATGAATTGCCTTAGATGTTGAGCCAGATAGACGGCTCTCTTTTTGGAGAGCTTCTCGTTGAAGCCTGTGCTACTGGTTGGCGAACAGTATCCGTCGGCGGTGAAGAGATCCACCTTCGCCACATAGTTGCTGTCGCCCTGTAACACCTGCCTCAACCGTTCAATGAACGAGTTGAGCTGCTGCTGATTATCTCCTACCGAAAGATTGATTTTCGAATAACCTTCCTTGTAGTGTATGATAAGGCTGTCAGCTCCCGACTGCGCGAATGCCGCAGGGCTGAGCATCACCCACACCAAAGCGGTGATAATTCTGCATTTTTTCATCATCGTTTTTCTTCATAATCATTTTAAGTTTGTAAAGTTCTACTTTGAGTTTATTACCAGTCTTCTTTTATAAAAAGATTGAGCTGGTTTTATACAGTTTCGTTATTAAAGGTTCCAATCATCATTTACTATAGCTATGTCATTTTGAGTTGGTTTTACCTTATGTCTTCTAATCGTACGAACCGATACAGTTGTACTTTAACTGTAGCAAATGACTGAAATAAATCCTAAAACAATCTTTTTTGTGTTGCTTGTTGAAGCTAAAATTACACAAATATACCCTTTCTGACTATAAAATAAGAAATATTGACTATAAAGTGTTAATTAAGTGTTAAATAGAGATTGAAAATATTGTGAATTGAAAATATTATACTATCTTTGCAGCGCAAAAGTTAAAGTACAACTGTTGCACAAAATCACGCTTTTCATATCCCATTTCTACCTTTTGTTTGGTTATTCTAGAAAAAAGTGATACCTTTGTAACGAAGATAACTCAAAATTTTAATTTTTAATCAGAAAGCAACATGATGAAGATCTCATTTTTAAACCGAATCAAGAAATTCGTAGCAGACACACGCAAAAAATCAAAAGGTATTACATTAGGAGAGTTTACCCGAAGCTATGCAGAAGCCAGACACAAGAAAGGGGAGAAAATGTATGAAGGAAGATGCGGCAGCATTCTGAGC
>JAIINY010000462.1:0-1287 GCA_022741625.1 Prevotella sp.
TGGAAGATATCATTTTTCTCCCACGCTGCTAGTACGTCATTGTTTGTCTGAGTAAGATTCAGACCGTTGTGCTCGGCAAATTTCTTAGCCATATTATCTATTTAAATTTTATATTGTTTTTACTTTTGGGCGCAAAGTTACAAAAAAAATATGTTTTTTCCCAATAAAGGGGTGATAAATTAATAATTTTTCTATTAAAAATCCCGATTTGAGCATCAAAATAGTATCGAATGCTCAAATCGGGAATCAATATTCTGTTAAGGCTGGCTGGAAAAGCCATCAGCCCAAACGCTATAATCCAAAACTGTTGAGGGTTGGAAATCAGTCCAGACTACGGAGCCATTTCTTACCCCATTTGGTAGAAAGCCAAATGCTTATAGCAATTGCTATTAATGCAATCAAGCCATAAATCAAGGTCATACCTGTTGTAAAATCCAACTGTTTCATAAATTATTGTTTTATTTTTAAATTAATTATTATAAACGCAACGTAAGCTAAAGCCACCGTTCCAACAACACCTCCGACAAACATACCTAAAAGTCTTTCAGGATTACCAGAATCCATAACTAAGGCCATTCCACTTCCAAGTACAGCCGTTCCAAAGCACATAGCTGCTAAGTTATAGAAGAACTTTCCTAGTTCCTCCCTGCTTGTCCTTGCCCGTTGTTTATCTTCTCTTTGCGTCATAGCTCTGATTTTTAAATCAATATTCTGTTTGACTTTGCAAATATAAGAAAATATCTGGCTAAGTGGGATGATTCTGCTCTTTATTTAACAGTTTTTACACGAACCCTACAGGTTTTCCGCCTCCTGCAGCCAGATGGTGGATGCGGCATCGCTAGGCATGCGCCAGTCGCCACGAGGACTGAGGCTCACGCTTCCCACCTTCGGACCATCAGGCAGACAGCTTCGCTTGAACTGCTGGTTGAAGAAACGGCGAACAAATGTCTTGAGCCATTTCTTGATAGTCTCCTCATCGTAGGAATCAGGATCGTTGTCGCTGATTTTCACGCGCTCCAGCTTGGTATCGATAAACGCCTTCTTTGCCAGCATGTAAATCTTGGACGGACGGAATCCGAAACGCAGGAAGTAATAGAGGAAGAAATCGTGCAGCTCGTATGGGCCCACCAGGTCTTCTGTCTTCTGCTTGATATTACCATTTTCATCGGCAGGAATCAGCTCCGGACTGATAGGTGTATCGATGATGTCGCGCAGGGTGATGCGGCTCTGCTCATCCACCCCACTCTCGGCAACATGGTTCACGAGATGACGGATCAGGGTCTTAGG
>JAIINY010000463.1:0-1283 GCA_022741625.1 Prevotella sp.
ATATGATTCCCTTTTTGGAATAGGCTATGATACTTCTAGGATTATGCAATAAATAATATAAAAGAGGGTGCGCCATAGACTTATGACACACCCTCTTTTGCTTATGCAATAAGGGTTATCTTCAGTTAGGCGTCCCGACGGATTTGCAATCCGTCGTAAAAAAAGGTTCGACCTATTAAGCCGGGGGATTTGTAATCCCCCTATCCCATCGAAATGCCGGCTACAGCCTGGGGGCTGGGGATAACATATCCCCAGAGCATAAAGAGGTTAGGACATTTTTGACGGCGGATTACAAATCCGCCGGGACGCCTAACGGAGGACGGGCATATCCGGTGCTATGGACTAGATGAAATATCCTTCTAAATATTTGGTATTTTGAATTATTTTCAGTATCTTTGCAAGCAAATATTTTAATGAAATAGTAAATGATTATACAGTAAAAACCCAAAATGAAGAAACAGAAAAAACATCGAAAGATTCCGGCTCTGGCAGCTGGAACTACACTCGTGGCAGCGATGACCCTGATGGCATCCTGCTCTACGGATTATGAAGACAAGATTGTGTACAACGATATCCAGCAGCCATTCCAGCAGAACTTCAGGAAAGACACCGTGGCTTTCGACAAGCTGCCGGCTGAGTTCGCCAAGCACATCCTGAATCTATCAGACCCTTCAACAGAGATCGTCGGCAAGGCAGACTACACCTTCCAGACCAACAACCTGATCAGCGTGAAGAAATCAGCAGTGGGCGATTCGCTCGTCATCACCAGCTGGAGTGCGAAACCAGTCTCCAACGTCACCCTCGAGATGTATATTCCGGAGGCTGACGAGTATATCCCCGTGGCCTTTTTCGAAACCGTTCCTGCTTTCTCCCGCTTCTCGTTTAAGCCATCCTTTATTGGCAGAAGAAACGTATGGAAGAAGAAAAGCGGAAATTTCGTGAGCTTCCTTTGTCCATATCTCGATATGAACCAGATGAAGGCACGACTCACCAGCGATGATGAACACTTCAAGATGCTCCAGAAAATTGATGCCCAGTGGAACTGCAGCTTCTCCAACTTCGGATGGACTCCTACCGTAGGCGAATCATACAACTTCCGCGAGATGAGACCTATCTATGCCCGAGAGTGGGTGGTGATACTCACCAACTATGCCTATATGATGACCACCCCGGAGTACAAGTATGTGATGGCAAACTTCAAGAAGGTGATGGGAGGCGACCTCTACGACAACAACCGGGTTCCATTCTCTGCCGACAGATACCAGAGCGAGATGGAAAGATTC
>JAIINY010000464.1:0-1282 GCA_022741625.1 Prevotella sp.
TTTTCCACAAGCCAGCGATGCGGACTTTATCCGCGAACGTGCAGACCATGCCGCAGAAGTATATGAGCAGGCACGGCGTGATGCCCTCTTTGCCGATGCGGCACAAGAGCTTGCCATGTTAGCATTGCTGAAAGGTCTCCGCTTTTCCAAGTACAGCATCCTGTATGATGTTGTTGACAGTGAGTTTCCCCTGGAGGTAGCAGTAGAAGACCAGGAAGCGTTTGTCAAGCACCTCCTGCCTTTGGTTGACAACGTGTATTCCATTTACGACCTCACCGATGACGATTTTGCCCAGTCACCGGACTACGACCAGCTCTACACAGAGCTGACGGGAGCCGTAGCCCTTTTCATAGAGTCAAATGGCGTACAATAGAAAACAACGTCTGAACGACAACATCAAGGCGATAGAGACGGCATTCATCCTTGACAGGGAACAGCGCACGCCGACCGCCCGTGAGCGTCTCCTTCTGGAGCGTTATTGCGGATTCGGTGGATTGAAGTGCATCCTGAACCCTGCCAGGGAACTGGCGGATGCCGTCCATTGGGCAAAGTCAGACCTTGAATTGTTTGCTCCAACAGTGGAGCTGCATAGACTTATCCGTGAAAACAGCAAAAATGAAAGCGAGTACAAACAGTTGATGGACAGTCTGAAACAGTCTGTCCTCACGGCATTCTATACGCCGTCAGCCGTTACGGAGGCTCTGACGGATGTGTTGAAAGAGCATCAGATCATCCCCGAAAAGGTACTTGAACCCTCGGCAGGCATCGGTGCCTTTGTCGATTCCGTCTTGGATAACAATCCCAAGGCAGACATTATGGCTTTTGAAAAAGACCTGCTTACGGGAAAGATACTTCGCCATCTGCACCCGGAGCAGAAAGTGCGCATAGAGGGATTCGAGAAGATAGAAAAGCCTTTCAATGACTACTTCGACCTCGCCATCTCAAATATTCCCTTTGGCGATGTTGCCGTATTTGATCCGTCTTATACAGCCATGAAAGGCATGAGGGCACTTGTCACCAGACGCATACACAACTACTTCTTTGTCAAGGCTCTTGATACGGTAAGGGATGGTGGGTTGGTTGCCTTCATCACCTCACAAGGCGTATTGAATGCCAAAAACAACAGTGCCGCGCGTTTTATGATGCTCTATCATGCAGATCTCGTGTCAGCGATTCGTCTTCCCAACAACCTGTTCACGGAAAATGCCAATACGGAAGTGGGCAGTGACCTCATCATCCTCCAGAAAAACAGCCAAAAGGAGTCGCTGCGAGGAGACGACAA
>JAIINY010000095.1:0-9446 GCA_022741625.1 Prevotella sp.
CGTGTCATCTCCTACGTGCTCAACACCAACAAGGCGAATGACATCATCCACGCCCATCTCTTCCGTCCACCTCATGGCTGGATGCGACAGAGCGAGTACTGGTGGCTGCACCGCACCTACAAGGTAATCATGTGGGATGTGGTGACCCGAGATTATTCCAAGTGGATGACGGCAGAAGATGTGGTGAACAATGTGAAGAAGTATGCCCGCAACGGCAGCATCATCACCTTCCATGACTCACTGAAGAGCATCGACAAGCTGAAGACGGCACTTCCACAATCCATAGAATGGCTGATGGAACAGGGATATGAATTTAAGATTTTTGATTAAATCATCTTTGATTAAAACATTTTGATTAAATCATTTTTGATTAAAACATTCAAAAGACAATGAGCAAGAGAATCAATAGTTATCAGGCTGTAGCCTCTTTCGTAAGAGGATTCTTCGAGGCATACGCACGCGGCATCATGGATGCTGCGGTTGGCGGCGATGACTTCCAGAAGAAGAACGACCCCAAAGAGGTGAAGCAGATGATGCTGGAACACTATGGAGAAGTGAACCAGTACTTCTTCGACATCATGTTCTCTACCCTCGTACGACTCAACTACAAGAGTGCGGAAGAGGCTAACGAGCGCATGCAGAAGAATTTCGAGAGCATGAAGAAGACCGATCCTACCTTCGAACCAACCATGCTCGACTATCTGCGCATCGCCTGCAAATCGAACCAGCTGTACAAGGCGATGGAAGCTGAATACAAGCGCAACTTCACCTGGCTCCTGCAGGGTAAGTTTACAAGCATAGAGGAGCACGTACGCAATTATACCCACGGTGTGCTCATCAGCCTTGCCGACGAACCGATGGCTATCCATCTGCTGGTGCGCATCATCGTGAAAGCATACGCTGCCGGACTGAAATGTGGCAGCAAGGAGGCCACCCAGCAGCAGCTACACATGCCTACCCTGCACGGTATGCTGCTGAACAATGTGAATATCCTCCTGAACGAAGCTCCGCTGAAGGGCGATTCAGAAGATCCTGTCGCTCTCTTCAAGGAGGCATGCAAGAACCAGGAGGAAAACATCAATGTACTGTTCAACACATTGAATGATGCCATGAAGGAGCTGGCTGAGCAATAAGTTTTCCATCATATCGAGCCGGAACTTTTATAAACGAGAACGACTTCCAACGCTTATAAGCATTGCTGCCTATAATCGTGGGAAGTCGTTTTTTATATAAATACAGTATCTTATATATAATGCAGTATCTTACTGCATATCATAAACTACCTGCATGAGCTTCTTTCCAAGCTCATCAGCCTGCTCCATGGTAGAAGCCTCACTATATACGCGGATGATTGGTTCAGTGTTACTCTTGCGGAGGTGAACCCACTTGTCTGGGAAGTCGAGCTTCACACCATCGATATCAGTAACAGTTACATCCTTCTCCTTGCCAAACATCTCCTTTACCTTCACGAGGATAGCATCTACATCGGTAGAAGCGGTCAGGTCGATGCGGTTCTTTGCGATGAAGTAGTTAGGGAAGCTGGCACGGAGCTCGCTTACCTTGCAACCCTTATGAGCCAGACTGCTCAGGAAGAGAGCAATACCTACGAGGGCATCACGGCCATAGTGGCTCTCTGGATAGATAACTCCACCATTGCCTTCGCCACCAATCACTGCGTGAACATCCTTCATCTTGGTAGTTACATTCACCTCGCCTACAGCAGAAGCATAATAGGTACCACCATGCTTCTCGGTTACATCGCGGAGAGCACGGGTAGATGAAAGGTTGCTGACAGTATTACCAGGAGTCTTGCTCAATACATAGTCGGCTACACTCACCAGAGTATATTCCTCACCATACATCTTGCCATCCTCGCAGATGAATGCCAGGCGATCAACGTCTGGGTCAACAACGATACCCATATCGTAGCCACCCTTCTTCAACTCATCCATGATACCACCGAGGTTCTTCTCCAATGGCTCTGGATTGTGAGCAAAATCACCGGTAGGCTCAGCATTCAGGAATGTATATTCTACGCCGAGTGCATCGAGCAACTCTGGGAGAATAACACCACCTACAGAGTTGATGGCATCTACACAAACCTTGAAATGAGCGTTCTTGATAGCCTCAACATCCACGAGCTTCAATGCAAGCACTGAGTCGATATGGCGCTTGTTGAATGTATTATCTTCTGTATATTTTCCGAGAGAATCAACATCAGCATACTCGAAGTCTTCCTTCTCAGCAATGCTCAATACCTCGCTACCATTGGCAGCAGTCAGGAACTCACCCTTCTCGTTAAGAAGCTTGAGAGCATTCCACTGGCGTGGGTTATGAGAAGCTGTGATGATGATACCACCGGCAGCCCCACTCATGGTTACAGCCAACTCTGTTGTAGGAGTAGTAGCCAGACCGATGTTCAATACATCGTAACCCATACCCATCAATGTTCCACAAACTACATTCTTTACCATCTCGCCTGAGATACGTGCATCACGGCCAACCACGATGATGTTGCTCTTAGAAGCACCGCTACGACGGATGAATGTAGCGTAAGCAGATGTAAACTTGACGATGTCGAGCGGATTCAAAGTATCGCCCGCTGGACCGCCGATGGTTCCACGGATACCAGAAATAGACTTAATCAGTGTCATAATAATATCTTTTTTAAAATGAAATTATCTTATCTGCCTCTCTGCAAGGTTAAATCATAGAGGCAGGCATATACGCTTCCTGATGCCGCTGTAGTACCATAGGTATGAGGAACTACCAGGCGAACGTGAGCAATTCTCTCGCCCTCGGCATTACCACGACCAATCTTTACCCAACTGAAAGGAACCAGCCAGCCACTAGGTACTGTTCCGCTATAACCGCCGGAGTAGTTTTTGTTGTAAGTGGCTGCCATCAAGCTGCTATTCACATCAAAAGTACCGGTGAAAGTGCCGGAAGTATTGGTCACGGTCATCTTATCAGTATAGAAAGAATACTGCTTCAGATTATTGCTCAACTGCAAAGAGTTGGTACTCATCTCTGCTGCGGTATTCAGATTGTATTCTGAGAAACGAACGAGCACATCAGTAGTCTCGCCCATCTTGATATAGTCGCCGCAACCCATTTCCAATACCTGCATATAGATACCGTTACTGTTGAAGAGCACATACTCGTTGTTGTTCTTGGAAGTATCAGTAAGAACCACGCTGTTGTCCTTCTGCTTCTTCTCCCAACGATTCTTGAATTCCTCTTCTGAAATGACCTTCACGTTTTCATGACGCAAGAAAGAACTGATAGAGTCCAGCTCGCGGTCACGCAAATCCTTATATGTCTCAGTATCGTTACATGCAGCAAACGAGAAAAGTGCTGCTATAGCCATGATGGCAAACAAAAATTTCTTCATTCCTTTTACTAAATTCTAATTTATTGGGCAAAGGTACAAAAAAGAAAAGACAACACCGAGAAGTATAGGATGATTTTATTATAATTTATCACTTATTATCATCCTAATGCCTCTTTCGGGGTTGTTTTTCCTTATTTTTCTGTTTTTTCAGGCGCAAAGACCTCCTTATCTCAGTAAATCGGCAAAGGCAAGAATTGCCTTCTGGGCTATCTTCTCTGCCTCCTCAATACTGCAAAGCAGCTTACCGCCGGATGCGTTGAGATGACCACCACCATTGAAGAACTGCTCCGCCATCTTATTGCATGGGAAATCATCCACAGAACGGAGACTCACCAATATGCGGTTATCCACATCGGTATCCTCACGGAGCGAGATGGAGAGCTTGTGACCTCTGATGGTAAGAGGCACGTTCACCAATCCTTCCAGATCGCCCTTGATGAAATCATACTCCTTCATCTCCTTGCGGGTTACGGTATAGTAACTGGCATGGAGCGACTCGATGACCTGCAGCTTCTCGTTCATCAGATGACCGCGGAAGCGGACTGCAGAAACACGGGCGTTATTGAAGACGTTGCGATAAATCTTATCCTTGTCGATACCCTTGGTAAGCAGCTGGCAGATGATGTAGTAGATGTCCGGATTGGTAGAGTTATAGGTGAATCCACCCGTATCGGTCATCATACCGCAATATACGCAGGTAGCCCAAGTCTTATCTAACTCTGGGAAACCACCCAACTGCCATATCACACGGAACACCAGTTCGCTGGCGCTGCTGGCATGAGGCTGCGAAATCATCAGCTTAGCCTCCAGGTTAGGAGCCAGATGATGGTCGATGACAACACGCTGGGCCTTGCAGCCAGCAAGCACATGATCCATCTCATCCAGTCTGCCAGTGCTACCGAAATCCATGCAGCATACCAAATCAGCCTCATCAAAAGCCTGCTGCACCTTCTCAGGATGCTTGTCGTATCTCACGATATCATCACTGCCAGGCAACCAGGAAAGGGCATCCGGTATCATATCAGGCACACAGATGACAGGCTTCTTACCCAGAGAGCGCAAAAAATAAGCCCATCCCAAAGATGAGCCAACAGCATCGCCATCCGGTGACTTGTGGGCACAGATGACAATATACTGAGAAGCCGCTATCGTCTCTCGGAGAATAGCGGCTTCCTGTTCGTTTAAAATATCTAATTGAATATCCATCTAATAGAATTAGAAGAGCTTGTTAGGATATACACCCTCGTCGATGAGACTCTGGATTCTATCTACTACACTCTGGCGGTCGGCTGCATAAGTTACACCAAACCACTTGCTGGTGGTATCGAGTACCTTA
This sequence comes from Prevotella sp., assembly GCA_022741625.1. Classification (GTDB taxonomy): domain Bacteria; phylum Bacteroidota; class Bacteroidia; order Bacteroidales; family Bacteroidaceae; genus Prevotella. The sequence goes on from JAIINY010000095.1 coordinate 4,731, forward strand.
ACGGTAGATGTACCCTCGTTGATGAGCTTGTTGACCATCAATGGGATAAAGAACTCAGCCTTCTTGTTCTCCATGTTCTTAGGATCGCTCAGGAACTCCTTGAAGTAAGCCTCGCTGTGAGCGAAGTAATCTGGAGTAAAGCCCCATACGTTCATAGATACAGGAGTGTTGTCGCCTACAGCAACCCACTTGCCTTCCTCGTCCTTGTAAGAAACCTCACCATTGATACGCATGATCTCGGTGCGCTCTACACAAGTTGTCAGGTTCTCGTTCTCGTCCTTAGAGCAGATACCACGAGCTACTGTACCGTTCTCGCTCAAGGTGTTGCCTACGCGGAAACCTACCATAGCATACTTGTTGGTGCTACCCTCTGGAAGCTCAGAGAGGAACTTGCCGATAACCATGAAGCAGTCACGGTTGTAGAAGTCATCGCAGTTGATTACGCAGAAAGGCTCCTTGATAACGTCCTTTGCCATCAACACTGCATGGTTGGTACCCCATGGCTTCTCGCGACCCTCAGGTACGCTGAATCCTTCTGGGAGTGCATCCAAAGACTGGAAGCAAAGCTCTGCTGGGATATGGCCCTCATACTTAGAGAGGATTTTCTCGCGGAACTGATCCTCGAAATCCTTGCGGATAACGAAAACGATCTTACCAAAACCAGCCTGAATAGCATCGTAGATACTGTAGTCCATAATAGTCTCACCATTAGGGCCCAGACCATCGAGCTGTTTCAAACCACCATAACGGCTACCCATACCAGCAGCCAAAAGCAATAATGTAGGTTTCATAATCTATATTTTTATTTAATAGTTGATATTTACATTTAATCACCTGCAAAAGTAATAAAAAAAATGCACCTAGCGGCATTTTTTCCTACTTTTTTTTGATTTACATCAACATTTGACTGATTTATGGAGCTTCACCCCCAAAAACCGGTGCTAGAACGGATAGCCCACTGCCAAATGTAAGTTCTGGTTCTTCTTGAAGCTTGGAATGTTGTAGAATCCGCTCTTACCCGTATCGTATGGCAGATGCAGCCCGATTCCCCAATCCACTCGAACCACAAACATTCCCATATCGTAGCGGATACCCACTCCAGTACCTACAGCCAGCTGCTTGTAGAACTTATCAAACTTGAAGGCCTCGAAAGAGGACAAATCGGCATCCTTCATCCAGACATTACCGGCATCCAGGAACAGAGCACCATAAAGATCGCCCCAGATCTTAGGACGGTATTCCAGATTCGCCTGAAACTTGATATCTCCCGTACGAAGGATGTTGGCATACTTGTTACTCAGGGCACTGTAGTCTTGATCGCCTGGTCCGACACCTCGCACACTGAAGGCACGGATACTGTTGGCTCCACCTACATAGAACATCTCCGTATAAGGTGCCTGACTCGAATTGCCGTAACTCCAGATCATTCCGGCATTCAGATGTCCCACCAGGGTGGATGTTTCATTCAGCTTCCAATACTTCACGAAATCTGTTTCCAGCTTGAAGAACTGAGAATACTCGTTCTTGAACATCGTCTTATCCTTGTCGTTCCATTTTCTGCCGCTCAGAAGATAGCCCAGCGACAGAATGTTGCCGGCTTCGCTCACCGTAGTTGACCACACTATAGGACTACGGTATTTCTGCGCACTGCGATAGGTGTAGGTATAGCTCATCTTCGGGATGAAACGGTCGGCCATCGAAGTTGCCACATACACATTGTTATTCATGATGCTGTCGAACTTCGGAGAAGTATAGTTCATATACTCATACGAAAGAATCAGCGGACTGAACGAATGGCGATGCTGATAAGAGGTGGCCCAATCATAGGTCAGCTCTCCTCCAGCCACATGACGGCGGAAATAGCCAGCACGGTTCAATATGTTCATGGATGCCTTGATGGTAGTATTCGGCGTACCATAGTAACGGCGAGGGAGATGCCCCCTGCGGAATCTGCGCTCATTCTGTGCCATCGTGCGGAAAGCATTCCAAGGAGTGATGATGCTTGGGAACGACAGCGTGACATCCGAACCGAACTCATAGGAATTGATCTTGCTGGAACTTCCACCCTGCCCCGTGATGGTCTGCCACTCATGAGAACCATGGAAGTTGATATCCAGCTTCTCTCCACCCCGGAAGGCATTGCGCTTGGTCAGACCCACCACCAGCTCCGGACCTACCCTTCCGGTAGTCTTGCCCTTGGCGTTGGCTTCTACATAGAAATCGTATGGTTTGTCGAACACCAGATCGATGTTGGCATCCAGAGTATCGCAATATTGCACATTTCCCAGGCTGTCCAAAACCAGAGTGCTCCGAGGCACAAACTGCAGGTTGGTATAACTGAAGAGTCCCATCGACTGCAATCCAGCCTTAGCCGTATTCTCATCATCCACCATATAAAGCTTTCGTGGTCGGAGCTTCAGCTCCCTGAGCACCACTCCGGCACGAATCGGCATCTTCTTACCTGCATATCTGAAACTCAGATAGCGGCGCACAAAGCTATCGGTCATCTCCTCCATGAATTGCTTCTTGAAGTTGATGTTGATATTGCCGATATACCACTGTCGGGTTGCTTCCGGCTCAATGCTGTCCACCATAGACAGACGGAGGTTCACCTTGCCGGGCGTATTCACGGTATCTGCAAGATAAGAAGCATAGCCATTCTGATAGAAGTAATAGCCATGATTGCGGAAGAGACGGGTGAGTCGCTGACGCTCCTGCTCCAGATTGGAAACATTAAACGGACTTCCCTTTCTGATGACAGCCTGCGACATCGTAGAATCGATGAGCTGCTTGCCATGTTCCGGGAAATTGAGATAAGCCACGGAATCCAATCTCCACAAATGTCCCATATTCACCTTATAAGCCACCTTGGCTTCCTTCGGATTTCTCTGGGTGACCACTTCGTAATCTACCTTGCCATTGAAATAGCCCAACTTGTCGAGCTGATGCTCAGCTACCTGTGCTCTCAACTTCGGATTTACATTCTCCATCAGCTTAGGCTTCGAACCGAAGACCTTGGTTATCCATCTGGAAAGAGCATCATCCGACGGAGAGAAGGCATTCCATATCCACAGACGGACAGGAAACGGAGTACGGAAATAGCTGCTTCCCATAAAAGCTCCCGTCGGGGCTGATGCAAGAGCAAACTCCATCTCTTCCTTCACCGAGTCGGCATAGGTATTCGCCTCGTAGTTGGAGTATTCTATAGGCTTCAAACCGGTAAACAACTGCTCATCTTCCTTCAGGGCACTCGTAGAAGAACACCCTGTAAACAGGAAGCTGAACAGCATCACCGCTGCCGCTATATATATAATAAGGTGAAGTCGATTCTTCTTTCTCATATTCACTAGCTTATTTTTCGTTGTTTCTAATAACAGAATCCTTGCGGGTTCGCAGCATCGGAGAGCCTGCAGGCACCTGCTGCTTCTCAGTCTTCCATCTGAAGATATCCGAGAACTTGGAGAGTTTTCTGCGCCAGGTGAAACCACCGCCATACTCGCCAATCTGGCCATCCAGCCAATCGTAGGTATTGGCATTATAAAAGGCTCTTACATACATGCTGGCTCCTTCGTTGAGACGATACTGAACCTCCACATTGTTGAAGAAAGACTCATTCTTGTTGGCATTCTCCAGTTCTGCACCGGTTGAAACCTGTCCACCCACAGAGAAACTCAGGCGATTATTGAAGAATCGCTTGGCGAACTTGAAGTTGTAGTCGGTATGCGTTCCGCCAGAGGCATTGGTCTGGTTATCCACCGACATACCCACATCGAGTCCGATGCTTCGCATGGCTGTACCTGCAATGTTATTGATCTCGGAGTTGAGGAATGAAGTCAGGGCGGTATTCATCGAGAACGAACTGGTGGTTCCACTCGCCAGATACATACCCGAAGCCAGCATCGTGATGGCTATCTTGCCTCGCTCCTCTACACTCATCGAATTCAACTCATCCTGGATGGTCTGGTCGTTGGATGCCGAGATGATAAACTGGATACCCGGTTTCTCCAGAGTCTGACTCAGCTTCACACCACAGATGAAATCCACCGAGCGTCCACTACCCTCACCCTCGTTGACGGTAGTCTTGATATCCTCCGTTGCCGTAATATTCAGGGTAGGATTAAACGGATCACCCGTAAACTGGATATAGCTTCCATCCTGGATATCAAAGGTCTTCAATGGAATGATAGGCAGAGAGTACTTCATCTCACCATCATTCAGGGTATATCGACCCGTCAGTCGGATACCGTCAGCCGTATTGTACCGCATCTGCAAATTGCCTCCTCCCATCAGATCCACATAATTGGTCTTATCGGCATTCAAGGCACAGAGAATACGCGCCGACTCATCGATTGACATACTCAGCAACATATCGAAACCATCCAGCGTAGGCTTCTGAACCACAACCTCCTTGCCACTCTTAAAATTGGTAAACTTCACCAGTTCCTCCAGCTGGTTATCGGTAGTGAGTTCCGACTCACGCAAGATATAGGTCATATTGGTCTTGCCCAGTACATCCAGCTTACCCATCATCTTCAGATTAGACAATGAGCCCTGCATGCTTCCTAAGAAGTTGACATACGCCTTGCCGAATACCTCTGAGCGGGCATTCTCCCCTGCATCAATCAGCAGGAAGTCCTGCGCTCTCATCCGGATATTCAGCTTCATATTCTCCACATCCGTGAAGTCGAGAGCACCCTGGATATTGAGCGGACTCTC
>JAIINY010000465.1:0-1271 GCA_022741625.1 Prevotella sp.
TCCGTTCATTGTAACATAATTGCTATTACATGAACGGAATTTCACACTTTACTGCGGTTTAGCTAATACTTTTCTTCTTCTCTACTATTTATTATATATGAGACCACTTGAAAAAGTGGGTTCTATTTAAATTAAACGATAACCTTGGGCAGTTATATTCTGCCCTTGGCGTTAACTAACTCTGGCAAATAGTTAGTGCTCATTAGTTGATCAAACAACTTTAGCGCGCAACTACAGCCTTAAAAATGCCCCAAAATGGGGCTATTCGCTCTTTGAACTACTTATTTTGCAATTTGGAGACTTAATTTGTTGTCAAACCAGAAAAGACGGCGCATGTTCTTCCAAGCGCATCTTGCAATTGCTTGCAAGCCGTGCTTAAAAAGTGAGCGGTATCTGGTCTTGTTGTTTCTTGTATGGAAGCCATACTGGAACATGGCTGCTTCTACGTTGTTGCGTTTTTCCCGTTCTTCAAACAGTATAGACTCAACTTGACATCTGACCTCAGCCTTGTCCACATGCTCCTTCCTGAAATACCTATATGACTTCTTGCCATCGGCGTTCTCAAGGACAATCTTCCATTCATCCAGTTTTACCGGGATTGCAGTCTTGATATCTCCTGTGGTCTTGTCCGTAACTTCCAGCGTCTGGTCATCCTTTAGGTTCAGGTCAAAACGTGAAGGCTTTCCCTGCAGACCACCTGAGATAATGTTGATTTTGTACTTGGCAAATTCTCGATTCTTCTCGCTTTGGTAAGCACCATCGACATAGGCGTTTTCCACATCGTTGCATGTTACCTTCTCGGTTTCCTTTACAGCTTCCTCGAAGAAATCATTATCGGCCGCAGTGGCTCCTTTCACCTTTACAGCTGTTATCAGACTTGGTTTGCCATCCTCTGGTACAGTCTCTGTAGAACGTGTTGTGCCAAGCTGATGGGTCATCGTATAGGCGTCCCTCACGCTCACACAACAGTCCTGAAGGAGAACTGAACATATCGAATTGCTTTGTCTTTGGACTCTTCTTGAACATAACTTGAATTATTGTTTGAGACCCCAAAGGTACAAAAAAATCTCCAGATTACAAAATGTCAAAGAACGAATGTATGTTAAACTTTTAACGAAAACACTTTTTCAAGTGGACTCAAAGATACTATAAAAAAATGAAAACAACAAGGTTTTTCTAGCTTTTTTGATATTTGGATGAGATTTGGGAAGACAGATTCTGCCTACCATAGCAATGGAAGGTTCATTCTCATCATTGGAAGGGCTATACCT
>JAIINY010000096.1:0-9371 GCA_022741625.1 Prevotella sp.
ATTATATAATTAAGAATCTGATTATCTCTATAAAACTACATAATATAACAATTAAAACCAAACAATTATGAGCAAAAAAAGTCAGTTTGGCATGACCCTATTACTATCTACGATCTTAGTAGGTGGCGCCAATGCGAGTACTGTTCCTTCCTCAAGTACATTTGGTGTAGCCCAGGTAACACAGCAGGGCGCTGTTTGCAAGGGTGTGGTAAAGGACGCTGCCGGTGAACCAATTATTGGTGCAACGGTCAAGGTGAAAGGTTCTGAAAAGACAGGAGCTGTCACTGACCTAGATGGTGTATTTACCCTTTCTGGTGTAGAAAAAGGACAGACTGTTGTTGTTTCCTACATTGGTTATGTAACACAGGAAGTGAAGTTCAAAGGTCAACCTTTAGATGTTGTAATCTATGAAGACTCTAAAACTCTTAACGAAGTGGTGGTAGTAGGTTACGGTACTACTTCTAAGAGAAAGACTACATCTGCCATCTCTTCTGTAAAGGCAGACGACATTTCTAAGGTTCCTGTACCTAATATTACACAGAGTTTGGCAGGACGTGCTCCTGGTCTTATCGTGCAGCAGTCGGGTGGTGGTATCAATGCCAAGGCTTCTATCAAGATCCGTGGTGGTGGCACACCTCTCTATGTTATTGACAACATTATTTGTGAAGAGCGTGACTTCCAGAACTTGAATACTGATGATATCGATCAGGTTACTGTGCTCAAGGATGCATCCGCTACCGCTATCTACGGTGCACGAGCCGCCGACGGTATCATCATGGTAACTACCAAGAAAGGAGCTACAGGCAAACTCAACATTGACTATAGCTTCAACTACACACTCTCTCAGCCAGCCGACTTGCAGGACAAGGTGGATTCTTACACAGCTGCTACCTATCTGAACCGGGGTCTGGAATATGACGGACGTGCCCCTCAGTACTCTCAGGAAGAACTGGAACTCTTCCGCAACGGTACTGATCCTAAGGGTCATCCTAATGTAGATTGGCAGGACGTATGTATGCGTGCTTTCGCTCCTGAAATGCGCCACAATCTCTCTGTATCAGGTGGTAATGATGTGATGAAGATCTACACCGGTTTGGGTTACTACAACCAGGAGTCTATCTATCGCACCAACTCTAACAACATGCAGCGCTACAACTTCCGTACCAACATGGAGGCTACCTTCAAGCAGATTGGTTTGAAGGTACAGACGGGTGTAGATGCTTACCTCGTGGATACAAAGGAGCCTGCAACTGCTTCTGGCCGTGGATATTACAACGTATGGTCGCACATTCAGAACAAGCGCCCTTGGGAGCCTGCTTACAACCAGTACGGACAGATTTACAGCGGTACAACCGATAACCCTCTGGTTGACATCAGCAGTGATGGCGGTTACTATAAGGAGCAAATCAGTTCTGTACGCGGTAACCTCAACCTGATTTGGGAGGTGCCATGGGTGAAGGGACTTACCCTGAAGGCACTTGCTAGCTACGGTATCGTGAACGACCGCAACAAGGCCTGGGAAAAGTCGGCACAGACATACGACTGGGAGGGCAATCCTGCTACAGCTAACAAGCCAAGTCTGAGCAAGAACGTTTACAACCGCAACAACTTCAATACTCAGTTCTTCGCTGACTACTCTCGTACCTTCTTTGAGAAGCATACAGTGGGTGCAACCTTCGGTATTGAGGCCAGTGGTTCTGATTACGACAACTCATCTTTGGCTCGTAACTCCTACCTCTTCGACGTTGACCAGATGAATTCGGGTCCGGTAGATACAGCTACCAACGGCTCATGGGAGGGTGTAGGCTATCGCCGTGCAGCTCTTATCGGCCGTTTGAAGTATGACTATGATTCACGCTACATGTTTGAGGTGAATATGCGTCACGACGGTAGTGACTACTTCCCAAAGAACAAGCGTTGGGGTACCTTCTTCTCTGGCTCAGCAGCATGGGCAGTATCAGACGAGGCATTCTACAAGAACCTGGGTATCGACAAGGTGCTCAACCTCTTGAAGTTCCGTGCTTCTTACGGTGAAATCGGTCAGGACAGCAATGTAGAACGTTTCGCTTATGTATCTTCTTATGGTATGAATACCCGTGGTGCTTATCTAGGCGGCAAGTGGTACTCTAGCTTCTCAGAGGGTAGCCTTATCAGTCCAGATATGACCTGGTACACCACCAAGGACTTCAACTTCGGTATCGACTTCGCTACACTCAACAGTCGCCTGTCTGGTTCGGTTGATTACTTTGCCAAGGTTACAACAGGTTACATTGCTTCACCTTCAAACGTAGGTTATACAGCTCCTCTGGGCAAGAACCTTCCTTTCGTGAAGACAGATGGAGAGAGCATCCGCCGTGGTGCTGAGTTCGTGCTCCAGTGGAAGGATAACTTCGGTGACTTGAAGTATGGTGTTTCTGCCAACTTCACCTTCTACGATGACCGCTGGAACATCAACCCTAACGAGAGTGAGACTTCTTTGAAGAACCCATATAAACGCAGCACACAGGTAAGTGCTTACTCTGGTGTTTACTACAAGAATCTGGGTTACTACAAGAATTACGAGGACATCATGAACAGTCCTAAGCGTAATGGCTCAACCAATCTTCTTGCTGGTGACTTGAAGTATTACGACTTCAACGGTGACGGTAAGATTGACGGTGATGACCAGTATCGCCAGGGTTCAGGTGGCACCCCACGTTCTAACTACGGTTTCACAGTGGATTTGGAATACAAGGGATGGTCGCTCAACATGTTGTGGCAGGGTGCTACCAACTACAACCTCTATGTAGATGGCATTCTCCAGGGTGGTAACAGTCAATATTTGCCAGTGATTTACGAGTTCCAGAAGGATATCTGGGCACCTGACAATACCAACAGTCTCTACCCACGCCAACATGCATCGGCAGGTTTCAACGGAAACAACAACTTCGTAAGTTCTAACTTCTGGTTGGTTGATGCACACTACCTGCGCCTGAAGAACCTCTCTATCAGCTACGACCTGAAGCGCACCGTGCTCAGCAAGCTGGGTTGGTTCAACAAGTGCAATGTATCGCTCGCAGGCTACAACCTGCTTACCTTCAGCCCTGCCAAGAAGTGGGGATTCGATCCTGAGTCAGGTTCCGGTAGTGGTTATACATATCCGATTTCAAGAGTATATACTATCAGCGTGAACATCGGCTTCTAAATTCTAACAATAATTAAAAAGCATATTCATTATGAAACATAAACATATATTGCCAATTCTGTTGATGGGAGCCCTCGGCCTTCAGAGCTGCAGCGATTTCCTCGACACCAAGCCAACAGAAGGCTATCCTGAAACAACTGTTTGGGAGACACAGGGTACTGTAGATGCATTCGTTATCGGAAACTATGGCAATGCGTTCGGCCTTTACGATTGGTTCTCTACCTGGGACAAGACATTCACCAACAATATGGTGAACTGCCGTGCCGACTGTCCGGGTGAGGCTCGTGGTCTTATCGAGAACACCTATGATTGTGGTTTGAACAGCCGCTTTACCTCTATCCGCAACTGTAACCTCATCATTGAGAAGATGAAGGAATCTTCTATTCCCGAGGCTTACAAGTCACGCTTTACAGCAGAGGCAAAGATGATGCGCGCCATGATTTATTTCGACCTCGCCCGCAAGGCTGGCCGTTATATCTGGGTGGACCGTGTACTCAACACCAACGATGAGTTCAATCTTCCTCTTACCAAGGATATCGTAGAGAGCTACCAGCACGTACTGACCGATTTGCGTGAGGCTATTCCTAACTTGCCAGAAGAGGCAGAGGCAGGTCGCCTGACAAAAAATGCCGGCTATGCATTCCTCTCTGAGGTTTGCCTTACAGCTGCAGCCTATACCAACGACAATGCATCTCTGCAGGCAGGCAAGAGCCTTTATCAGGAGGCTATAGACGCAGTTGATGCCATTAGCGGTGTATCGCTCGATGCCAACTACGAGGGTATCTTCAACCAGAGCGGTGCCTACTCTTCACCAGAGATTATCCTGGCGCGTTACTGGAGCAAGGACAATACTACCGTGCAGGGTACAGATATGATCAACCTCATCCCTAACCTGCTCAACTCAAACCTTGAGAAGAACAATTGCGGACCGTTGTTCAAGAATGCAGACATCTTTGAGTGCTGGCTCGACCACACTCCAAGCCAGAACCTGGTAGATGCTTATCTGGTTATCGACCAGAAGACAGGTAAGGCAGTACGCTGGTATGAGGCTTCACAGTTCGTCAACAACACCACACCTATCAGCCGCGACGAGGCTATTGCCAGCATCGAGCACAAGGACGAGGCTGAGTTTAACGGTGGTCAGTACTTCAAGGCATTCAAGGTGAAGACTGCTGGTACTAACATCAGCGACCTGATGTATCAGCACCGTGACAGACGTTTCGACGCTTCTATCGTTCACGACGGTTCTACTTTCCTAGGCGAGAAAATCACCACTTATACTCGTGGTAACTTCAGCCGCTGGGCAACCAACCGTTATGCCAACGACCACGTGCCTCTGACCAACTACGCTATGCGCAAGTCTATCTATACCGATTGGAATCCACGTCCGTTCTACAATGTATATACGGATTACCACAAGGTTATCTTCCGCTATGGCCGTTGCCTGCTCAACAAGGCAGAGGCTCTGCTCCGTATGAACAAGGTATCAGATGCAGTAGCTACTCTCAACCTGACTCGCCAGACTCATGGTGGTCTTCCAGCTTCTGAGGCAACTACACTTGCTGATGCATGGAAGGACTACAAGATTGAGCGCCGCGTAGAACTCTTCTGGGAGGGTGACTGGTACTTCAGTCTCCTGCGTTGGGGCAAGTATGGTCAGGAGGCTAACGATGGTAAGGCTCCTGGTAGCGTAATCAATGAGCTTACAGAACCTGCAACATTCATCGAGATCAAGCCAGACCACTCTGCTTTCTATATCGGTAATGTTCAGCTTTCTAACGACAAGCGTACATTCGATACCCGCTCTTATCTCTTCCCTATTCCTAAGTCATTGATTCAGGCAAACTCTGCCATCAAAGAATCAGACCAGAACCCAGGATGGGAGTAATATTATTAACAAACAAAAAATCGAATAGAAATGAAAAAGATATCTCTTTCAACACTCAAGTGGGTGTTTCTGTTGATTTGCATGCCTCTTATTACAGCATGTAGTTGGGAGGATCTGCCTTCTTACGAGGAGGCTGAAATCAGCGCCGTACAGCTCTACCACCGTTGGGCAAGTACAGACAAGGATCCTATCACTGGCGAGCCTGTGGTAAAGGAAAAGCGTTTGAACTGCCAGAGTGCTGTTGACTCTGAGAATGGCGTTATCAGCGTAAGTGTTTCCGTTCCTGATGCTGGCGGCGACTTCTCTACAGAAGTACGCAATCAGGTAACTCAGAGCAAGTTGTGGGGGCAGGTAACTGTTTCTACAGCAGCTCGTATTACTCCTGTTGAGGGAACTGCTAACTTGGGTACTCCAGACGATTGGACCAAGGAACGCAAGTTCAGCGTAAAGGCTGCCAATGGCAACACAAAGATCTGGACTATTAAAATTGTTAGTTTTAATAAATAAGCTTGCCAGCTCCTATTTCAGGAGTTAGACAGAAAAAGGGGAAAGCCCGGAATCTTCTCTGATTTCGGGCTTTCTTAAAATTAAGAATAATAGAAAAGATATCATTATAATGAAGAATACTATCAAAGAAAGACTGATTGTTCTGTCGCTTTTACTGTTGTCGTTCATTTCTGTAAGTGCTGCTGAGAAGGTTATCAGCGTCAGCCAGAACGGAAATGCTGCCAATGCTATCCGCAGCGCATTGGAAAAGGCTGCTGCCATGAAGGGAAGTCCAGTAACTTTGAAGCTGGAACTCGGTGTATGGAACATTACCCGTGAGGAATCTACCGTGCGCAAATATTATATTTCGAATACTACGTCAGAGGTTGAGTGTGCAGATCCTTCAAAGCACATCGCCCTACTGCTGCGTGGCCTTCGAAATGTAACCATCGACGGTAATGGCTCTACACTGATGCTCGACGGCGAGATGTCGGCATTTGTCATCGACAACTGTCAGAACATCACACTCCGCAATCTTAATATTGACAATGCCCATCCTACCCAGACCGAAATGACCGTGGAGGCTGATGGTAAGGACTATATGATATGCCGAACTCATCCTACCTCACAATACCGCATCAAGGACGGTAAAGTAGAATGGTACGGACGTGGCTGGGCTTTCAGCAGAGGTATTGCGCAGTGGTATGATCCAATTAAGGATATTACCTGGCGTGACTGGAGTCCTACTGACAATGTGGTAGAGGCTCGCGAGATGGAACCTGGTAAGCTCTATATCAAATACAACAAGAAGCCTGCTGTTCCTGTAGGTACTGTCTTCCAGATGCGCGACGCTATCCGCCGAGAGGCTTGCGGACTTATCTGGGAGTCAAAGAATGTTCGTCTGGACAATGTACGTATCTATTATCTCAGCAACTTCGGTGTTGTAGGTCAGGTTTCTGAAAACATTTCTATCCACCGCTGCTGGTTTGCACCAGAGGAGGGAAGTGGCAGAACCAATGCGGGATTTGCCGACTTTATCCAGATTTCTGGCTGCCGTGGACTGGTGGATATTACCGATACCAAGTTTGCCGGTGCTCATGATGACCCTATCAATGTGCATGGAACTCATTTACAGATTGTTCGTGCAACCTCTGCCAACAAGCTGCTCCTGCGCTATATGCATCATCAGACCTATGGTTTCCAGTCATTCCACAGCGGCGATGACATTGAAATCGTAAATCCTGAAACACTTCTTGCTGAGGGTACCTTCAAGGTAAAGAGTGCCAAGATGGTTTCTCCTCGCGAGATAGAGATTACGCTCACCAAGCCAGTACCAGCGAATCTATTGAAGAATGGAACACGTGTAGTGGAGAACATCACCTGGACTCCTCGTGTACACATTGCACGTTGCCACTTCAGCCGTATTCCTACTCGTGGTATTCTCATCACCACCCGTCAGCCATCTGTTATCGAGGACAATTATTTCTACGGAATGCAGATGAGTGCTATTCTCGTGGCAGACGATGCTCGCAGCTGGTTTGAATCGGGTCCAGTTCACAATCTCATCATCCGCAACAATACTTTCAATCGTTGCGCTAGTTCTACTATCTGGATTAATCCAGAAAACCGCAAGAAGACTGGTGCTGTTCACCGCAACATCACCATCGAGAACAATGTATTCACTCTGCGTTCTCAGGACGACAAGCCTCTTGTTTATGATTCGGTAGATAACTTGAAGGTGAAGAACAATATTGTGATCAGCCCAAATGGTGAGACAACAAAGTTGAGTTATTAGTCATCAGATATGGAATTACATATAGTTGAATAAGTATCATATTATTAGAATTGTATTAGGTTAGATCTATAAAATAAGGTCTTAAAGATTTAGGTTGATAAGATTTAGTTTAAAAAATTAGGTTGATAAGAATAACTATTTAATTTGGTTCATTTATTGACTTACACTATTCAAATAATGAAAACTGAGCGTATGCCCTTTTGCTGCGAAGCAAGAGGGCATATCTTTTTTATAGCCACACCAAAGCCTAATTGCACCCTTATTCTCCACTTGGCATTAGCGACTATAAATAACTTTACAAGTCAAATGCGATGAAAATAATCTCTTAAGGGAAGATTTTATTTCCCTTAAGGAAAAATATATTTTCCCTTAAGGAAAAAAATAAAAATCCTTAAGGGAAAATATTCAATCTCTTCTTTCCCCATTTTCCGGGAGTTTCTTCACGATTGTCCTTTTCTGGAATATTATTTACATCTCGTAATCTATATGCCACTAGAATTATGAAAGGACTATGATGTGATTCCCCCTCTCACCAGCCACTTCGCAAAGAAACGGTCGCTTACTAGATAGCCTTTGGGGGTCTTGCTTACCAGTTGCTTATCCACCAATGCCTTTAATGCCGTCTTCACGCTGCTTGTGGCTGGCAGATGGTGGGTGCTGATAAACTGCTGGCTCAAAGGCGAAGAAACCAGGCACTCACTAGCTATCGCCAACAGCAGCATCTGCTGGTTCTCCGTAAGCCAGGCACAATAGTTCTGATAAGCCATCGCCTGCTCCTCTATCAACTCCTGAATTACCTCATCCACCAACGACTTCGTTATCTCGGAAGATTCATGCTCGTAAATGCCATGCAATATCGCCTGCACATACCAGGTTACACTGTCCGACTGCTGATAGATATAAGAAAAGGTTGATTCATTTATCAATCTATGCTGGGATGACAACAGGCGATTGGCAAACTCCCGATAAACCGGCTCTTCGATGCAAGGCAAAGACAACACCAGGGAACTCTGGAAGAAAGGACGGTTTGCCGAAAGGAACATCTCCTGCATCATGTGCTGCTGACTGCCCGAAAATACGAAATACACATTCGGCAAAAACTGGATGTAGGAACGAATCATCGCCTCTACCCCATCCTCAGGATAACTTAATATCTGCTGAAACTCATCAATAGCAATATAGCATCGCTTTCCCGATTGCTTCAAATACTCGAAGATTCGCTTCAAGCTTTCCCTTCCCTCGCTCGGCTTCAAATCCAAAGAAAAGGTTGGAATGCCGGTTAATTCATCTATCGTCAAGGTAGGTCGCCAACTGCTGAAGAACTCCTGTACCTTTCGGAGAGCAGATTGTGAAACCGTATCCAGTTTTCCGATGATTTCAGAAGCCATCAGTTGCACCATCTGCTCCAGGTTCTTGGTGGCAAAGATGTCGAGATAGAAACACTTCACCCCTTCATATTGCTCCTCCATCTGATGGAAGACATGATGTATCAATCCCGTCTTGCCCATACGGCGAGGAGCGACAAGCGTGATGTTACGCTCGTTGTGAAGCGTAGAAATCATCTTCTCGGTTTCTTTCTGGCGGTCGCAGAAATACTCAGCGCCCTTATAACCATATACAACAAAAGGATTGTTCAATGTTGCCATATTATTGCTTTTATCTTATTATCTCATTATTTCGTTACACTTACAGCCATTGCGCTTTTTACGCAACGCAAATTACGCAATAAAAAACGAGACCGCCAAATGTTTTCAAGTTTTTTAATAATAATTATCTCCTAAAGACAAGAGAGTGATGAAATGCTAGCATGCTCAGGCATTAAAATCATAAAAAACTTGCATTTTATTTTGTAATGTGCTAAAATAAATGTAATTTTGCACCTTGAATGGGGTTTTACCTTATTATATTTAAGAAAAGAAACAAAATAATTAGATAAAGACAATGGAATACAACTTCAGAGAAATCGAGAAGAAATGGCACCAGAAATGGGTCGAGAACAAGACCTACAAGGTGACAGA
>JAIINY010000097.1:0-9358 GCA_022741625.1 Prevotella sp.
CGAATCATATTTGATGAACAATTGCCTAAGTGGAACTATGTCGTTAGGTGCAAATCTGCTTAGCATTTTTGTACCAAGTTATTTTTTAACTGTTACTTAGTTTTTATAACATCACTATATTTACGAGCCAATAAAAACGAACCTATACCAAGCATTCCCCTACATATTAGAACTGTGATTGCAGCACCTATATAAGAGTAATAAAAAATAAGTGGAAACGAAATACACATTCCAATAATAGAGGATGCGAAAGTTAGATTTCTTAATGGTTTTTCCTTATGAATTATGATTAAATAACTTGTACCATAAGTAAAACTCATAGCTAAAAAAACAATTGACGCTGATAGAATCTGCATAACAATGATTGAATTATTAAACTCCTTTCCAAGAATTAGGCGTATAACCCATGGTGATACAAGAATTATCAAAACTGCTCCTATAATAGCAATGCTCATATTAAGTTTTGCATAAAAGCCATGTTTATCTAACCTTCTTGCTAAGAAAGGATAAAATGCTCGAGAAAGCACTGCTTGAAACTGATATAATATTGTCGGAAATTTATTGCCCCCGTCAAACAGACCATTCGCGGTAGAACCGCCGAAAAATCCTAAAAGCAGGACAGAAAAGCTATTATAGAAATTGGGCATAATGTTGTTAATGAAGACATCAGTACTACCTTTAATAGTTTTTGATATTTCTTTCCATTTGGGTCTATACAAAGTATATCCCCATTTATGCAAAATCAAATAGAGGGCTCCTATTCCACATATAAGATAACCGATTGTGGAAAGTAAAGGTTGAATTATATAATCTTCTTTTTTATGAATGAAAATGAATACAGCAACAGTAAATAAAAGTTTCATCAGAAGATTGAAAATAGTTGTATATTTCATTTTCTCTATAGCCTGAAACATCCAGTCAGGAAATAGAATATACCCCGGAATCATTAGGAATGTGATTAATATTACCACTGCATTCTCCCGAAAATATGGTACAATAGCTACAAGAAGCAATAAAATAAAACCAGAAATTAACATCAGCAGGCATCTTGACCAAAGCACATTGCTAAATATCTGTGACACTTTTTCCTTATCATCCCTATGTTGCGCAACATCACGTGTGGCTGTAAGGTTAAATCCCCAATCAGTCACAGTTTGAAACCAGACGACTACTGCCGAAGCAAAAGCTATTTTCCCGAAGCCATCAGTTCCTATTACCCTAGCAAGATAAGGCATCGAAATCAAAGGAAACACATAGCCTGCTATTTGTAATAGGGTCAAATAGCCAAAATTCGCAAATACAGTTTTACCATCATTACTACTATTTAATTGCTTTTTAATTTCTATTATCTTAGTCATTTATTCTTTTGCTATCTGTAAGCGGTCACTTTAGGCACGTTAAGCCATAAAACGAATGCTTTTTTATTATCTTTTAAGAAAAAATCATTTGAATTTATGCTCAAACAGTAACAGTAGCCAGCTGCCATCTATGAGCGAGTAAGTCTACCAATTTGTCCTTTGCCGTTTTCTTGATCCTGCGGAACACATCACAAAGATACTCCACAGAATCCAAATTGTGCTTTCGGATATTGCAAAGTGGGACATCAGGCAAGCAAAGCGCACACCTAATTCCGGACTACCAACAAAATAACTATTATTGCGATATTTTGCTATTCTTCTAATCTGGCACTCACATACATTGTTCGAGATATCAAATAAGTTTACCCCGAATCGGCTGCAAATATCTACTATAGGCTTAACACAAATTTTAAAATATCCTTCCATCACCTGCGATATGGTCTCTTAACTCAGAGTAGCGCAATCATGTCTTTTGGGAAAATCATTTTGCTTTGCTTCTTCTCCTCATCGTAAGTAAGTATTGTGCCACCACATACACTATACATCAATGTCTTTGGCATGACATTAGGTATGGAGAAATACATCGAATATATACATGCGAGCTATAAATGTCATACAAAAAAGATTTTATCTTATCTTTCATCTTTATAATTTCAAACTATTTTCTTATCATATACAATGCCGCCGCTATCGGCAACAAACATAATACGGCTAATCTATCTCTGAAACGATGGAGAGGAGACAAGACCATTTTTTTCAATCTGACATTTTGGTAGCCAATATTCAACCAATTCAGCAAAAGCGACTTTTTATTATACCGCATCATCAAGTCTTCTTGTTCATTGACCATATATATAGAACTAACAAGTGCTGTATAAAACTTCTTTCTATTTGGTTTTTGCTTGCTCAAAGAGAAAGGAGTATTTACATAAATTCTAACTATATCAGGAATATAGCGGGTTTTATATTTTCTAGCAGCCTTTGACCACCTTAAACATTCACTATAGTTTGTTATTTCATGTCCAAACAGAATATCAGCAGGAACTGCTGCCTCGTTTTGTAATACGGAAACCTTTCTACACCCATCACATTCAAGGGTACCATATCCCATTTTATAACAAAACTCATTGTAGTCAGAATCAAAGAAAGAATCGAACTTAGGACCTACCAATTTTCCTTTTTCATCCTGGACTCTCGCTCTTATCTCCCAAAAGGAATCATACAACTTCGCCCCCCCACTTTCCAACACTTTCCATTGACGGTCAAATATCTCAAGCATATCATGCGTAAGACGATCATCATCATCTGCACCAATCTCATATAGTCCGTGGAAGAGCGGAGTAGCAACACGCCAAGCAGAATGCTTACCTCCATTTTCTTTTTTTATATATAGTATTGGAAGTTTATTCTCCTCTATAAACTCGCGTACCACTTCATCAGTATTATCTGACGAGCCATCATTAACGATTACCCATTCAAAATCCTGATAAGTCTGGTTCAGCAAGTCATCGTATACATTTTTCAGCATATTACCTCGATTATATGTAGCGGTAAATACAGAAAAACGATATTCTTTTCTGTCTCTTGTATCAGTTATTTCCATAAATATACTTTCTATATATTGATTAAACTTCCTAACTTAGAATCCCACTCTTCTGGTGTAAACTTTGCAAAACCACTTGAATCAAAGAAGGTTAATTCTCCAAAATAAACTTTATCATTAATCTCATAAAAATCGGCACGGACATGAGGAATACCTTTTGAAACCTTTGCTGCCAATTCTTTCATTTCATCGAAATGTTTTGGAAGTTTTACTTCACCATGATAGTTATCACCTCCTTGCTTAAGATCCAAATGATTCAACTCCATATCATAGTAATCGAAACAAACATTGTTGGCACGATCACTGGCAACAAATAAGATGGTCGGTACACCATTAAAGCAGAAAATCTTATAATCGTTCAATTCCTCTACCTGATTTCGTGATTTAGCTTCAGACTGCTGCTTTAAATCAACCATAAATTTCTCAGCCAAGATCCTACGAGGTACATTTTTATATGGCCATTCACGCCATCTCATAAAATAGTTTTCCTTTAAACCTTTGCGCAGTTCTGCCTTAACCTTTTCTATGTCCAATTTACTTTTATCACGACAAATGCACATACCTGTACCACTATTATGATTGCACTTCAGTACAAACTGATTAGGCAGTGCATCGAAATCTATGTCATCAGGATCATCCCATACACCCAGGGTAGGGATGATATGTTCCTCACCTATCAACTTGGCAACATACTCCTTAGCCTTTACCTTATCCACCATCACGGTATATTCCGGGTTGTGGTTATATAGCTTCAGCCACTGCAGCTTCTCATTGAAGGTGACTGGATTTTTAAGATTCAGTTTCTTTCCCATATTCAGCCAATACATCATCTCTAGGTATGGCTTATCTGAGACTAGACAAGAAATCTTCTGCAATCCAATTATGCCCAACACACGTGGGTTATGAAAAATCAAATTAAAAATTTTTTTAACCGTTCCCATTAGTATTTATTTTTTTATATACATACCTTTCAAGATAACTTTTCATGATAGGAAACATTAAGGCAACAACATTCATGGGCATCCAACCCTATGACAAAACACCTCCATTCCCTAGTGTCTACTGGGGAAACAGTGTAAATAAATAAAACAGACAATTCTGAATATAAAATAGGTTTTATCTACATCGCAAGGGAAAGTTTATATTATCCCTTGCAATGCTAGGTTGAATGCTTACTTTTTATTTAATAAAAGCTCTATCTTCTTTTTGACTTTAGCAGGAACACGAAAATCATCCTGTTCCTCTTTGATGTGAAAACCGTGATAGACTTTTCCTCCCTCACACTTGAACTCGATAAACTTATCATTATTCTCGTCATAATAATAAAGAGACTTGCACTCCTCATCTTCACCAATAGCCTTCATCAGCAACTCTCTTGCTTCATCTTTAGAGCAAAGTAACAGAGAGACTTCGTCACCTTTATTTTCAGGATAGGCACCCTTTCCGTTCTCTCCATGCTTTGGATTTAAATGGAAAACACGTTCTGGCTTACGATTATGCGAAAACCATTTCGCCAAGTCCGTTTCTTTCATCTCACAAGTACTGACAATCAAAGTTTTCCCATTAAACTCGATTTCCCGCTTATCTGATTTATGAGAAAAAGCATTACAATCCATAAGTAAAAAGCTACTGTCTGTATCTTTAACTTGCCGCTTTGCCATCTCACATAAAGTATCTCCCTTAATCGCCTCGTGGAAATATCTCACTTCGTCAGATTCTGTTATGTTCTTCTTTTTATGCCAATCACTTCCCCAGTTCACCATAGCCATCCTTAGCAATACCGATATACGAGGATAACAATCCAGCAATGTATCAATTGGAATCATAAAGGCCTTAACATTCTGCGAGTCATAATAACCACAGAAGCTCTCATAACAGAAAAAAGACTTAATTCTATTGATTGCATCAATATACTCATGATACTCCTTATTACCCAAAAGCTCTATCCTTTTCAAGTATCCGGGTTGGTCTCCTGCCTCCACATATACAGGAAGCAACAAGAATATTTCCACATGTTCCATATCAGAATCCTGCTAAAGTTCTCAAATCAATTTCTATCTGGTCAAAGAAGTTCGTAGGGGGAGCTGGATGAATATGCCCGTCTTCCTCTACATGCAGCTGATGAGCTTTAGCTACATGCTTATGCTCATCACGGTCGAAGAAATAAAGAGATAATTCTTCTTTATTTATCAAGTCTTGATTCACGGCAACCAAACTTCCATTAACAATATGATCACTATGAGTCTCTATCACCACTTGAATACCCGCATGCACAGCCATGGCTATAAGTTTCATCAATACAGCTTGTCCTTTGGGATGAATGTGAGCTTCAGGATTTTCAATCAATATCAAGGCATCTTTCTTTGCACTCAACACTGCCACCAAAATAGGTAAAACATAGGTAATTCCAAAGCCTGTATTCATTGCACTCATTGACTCTGTTATCAAGTTGTCCTGCCTATCAAACTTATAGTTCAACTTAAAATCTTCACCTTCTTGCTTTACATCTATTTTGATAAATGGAGAAATCTCCCTCAACCATCGTCCAACTTGCTCACCCAATCTTAAGTCTGGAGTGATGTCAGATTCGTCAAGGATAGCTAACTCTTTGGTTTGAATGGGGTGATTTTTATATTGCTCCAAGAAATGAATGGTATATTCACATTGCCCCATCATCTTGGATATTTGCTTTTTGGAAACAACCAAGGATGTATCTCGATTATAGCTTTTCTTCGGTCCAAAACGGAAAGCGCTGATATACTGAAAGTTCTCATTAAACAAAGAATAGTCTGCCAATTTTTCTCTGCAGGAAACATTCTTTTCACTTGCAGGGAGAAGCGTATCCATAATGTTATCTGGGTATAAAAAGCTATAACTCAAAGGTGCTTGATTAGAAAAATCCATATCAATTTTTAAATCATGCTTATCAGAACTTTGGCAAGCCAACTCACCCGAAATACCCAAATCGCAAAAATCTCCTCGAAGATTCAATCCATTTTCCAAATCATTTGAGAAATAGGACTGTCGCAACAAGAGCAATGCTTGTATGATGGAAGACTTACCCATACCATTCATGCCTGTGAGAACAGTTAGACCTCCCATATTTATTTCTGTATCATCATGCAATTTAAAATTGCTCAAGGAAATTTTCTTTATCATTGTTTATTAATTATATCAAACAACATTTCTTTCACTGTGCTAAAACGAGCCACCACACTGTATTTCTTACCTGTGCCTGTCGTAACAGCTTTCATAAACTTATCTTCATGACAAAGTTTTATAAACTCTGCTTTGACTTGAGAAGCTGACTTCACTAACTCATTTCGTTCATCATCAGTCAACCATGCTATATTCACACTCAACGAGTCGAAAACAGATTTGGAAATTGGCTTTCTACGATCATGTATATCCAAACGCTTACGGAAAGCATCTTCTTGGAAAATTTGATAGCAACATTTCATTGACTTGTCAAAAGCCATATAAATTTTGTTTCTCTCATCTGCCGTCATTTGGTTTAGCCTACCCATCTGAGTATTCATGAAATTATCAAGCTCGCCAGAATAGCATTTATATCCTATATAGAATGCCACAAAGCGATTGGCAAAATCACGATCTTCCATACGCAGACTTTGGATGCTATAATTGGTTGCCTTCCTGAAATATTCGTTTTCCGCCAACTTCTTGATAAACAATGCGGCTGGTCCTTGATTCAAGGCATGTCTCATTTCTTGGGGTTTAAGCGGTTCACCCGCTGTATTTACCCTTTGGAATATAATAAATTTGACTTCATTAGGTGTTGTCTTTCGAAGTGTATTCATCGTAATTTTAAGGGCATTGATCCTTCGTTTCTCAGGACGTCCCAAGTCATCATACCTCTTTCCCTCAAAAGTATGCAAGAACTGAAGGTTTTCCAACTTTAATGTCTTAAATATCACAAAGTCCTTGATAGCACACAATCTTTGCAAACCATCTATAACAGAAAGTTTCTGACTATATCTATCCTCGCTAAAATAAAAAGAAGGAAGGGGAAGCCCTAACAACACAGACTCGATCAAACGGCTTTTCTTTGTCGGGCTCCATATATCGCTAGCTCGTTGGAAATCAGGAGTTAAGTCTATTTCATCATTTTTCAACTGATCTATCAACAATCCTAAATTTACGGTAGCGATATCTACATCGATACTATTGGGATCAAAAGGCTTGGTGATAGTTTCTTCTATAGAACCATCACCCAAC
This sequence comes from Prevotella sp., assembly GCA_022741625.1. Lineage (GTDB taxonomy): Bacteria > Bacteroidota > Bacteroidia > Bacteroidales > Bacteroidaceae > Prevotella. The sequence goes on from JAIINY010000097.1 coordinate 7,198, forward strand.
AAGTTCTCCTGTTCAACTACATCATTGTCAGAAGCAACATCCTTTGCCTCAATCGGCATTGCCTTATCTTGGTATTCCATAACCTTCACATTTTTGTGCAAAAATATGAAAATATCTTGAAAACACCAAATTTTGTCTACGTTTTAACATTTAGAAAGATTCCTGCAATCAAGGATAGAAGCATATCCCTTATACCATTCTGCAAACTTTCTCAGCCCGATCCTCAGCGAGGTATCTGGCTTATACCCAAAGTCATGCTCCAATGGTGTAGTGTCAGCATAGGTAACTGGAACATCGCCTGGCTGCATTGGTACCAACTCCTTATGCGCCTCGAAGTCGTAGTCTTCGGGGAGAACACTGGAACGGATTAGCTCCTCTTGCAGGATAGTAACGAAATCTAAAAGATTTTCGGGATGACTGTTGCCAATATTATATACTTTATATGGTGGGATAGGTAAGCCGTCCTCTCCCACTCGCTTCTCCGGAGCATGCTGCATCACTCTTACGATACCCTCTACAATATCATCTATATAAGTGAAATCACGCTTGCAGTTTCCATAATTGAAAATCTTGATGGTTTCGCCTTTTACCAGTTTATTTGTAAAACCAAAGTATGCCATATCAGGACGACCTGCAGGACCATATACAGTAAAGAAACGCAAACCAGTGCTTGGGATATTATAAAGCTTAGAGTATGCATGAGCCATCAACTCGTTGCTCTTCTTGGTAGCAGCATACAGACTTACAGGATTATCTACCTTATCATCAGTAGAATAAGGAACCTTCTTGTTGCTTCCATAAACAGATGATGAAGAAGCATAAACCAGATGCTCTACCTCGTGATGGCGGCAAGCCTCCAGGATGTTATAGAATCCTATGAGATTGCTCTGAATATAAGCATCAGGATTCGTAATACTATAACGTACGCCTGCCTGAGCTGCAAGATTCACCACTACAGAAATCTTGTTTTTTGAGAAGATTTCCTCTACAGCTTCCTTGTTGGCAATGGAGTCATGAACGAATGTCCAATCCTTACCTAAAGCTTCTATCTCCTTCAATCGCTCATACTTGATGTTCACATCATAGTAATCGGTAATGCTATCGATACCAATTACCTTGATGTTCTTAGCATCATTAAAAAGGCGCTTTACAAGATTACTGCCGATGAATCCGGCAACACCTGTCACCAAGATGGTCTTACCATCTAGACTAATATTATAATAATCTACCATAACTAGTCTCTTCTAAATATATCTCTTGTATATACCTTATCTTTTACATCATCCAAACAAGCATCATAGCGGTTGGCTATGATAGCTTGGCTCTGTGCCTTGAATGCTGCCATATCATTTACTACTCTGCTGCCAAAGAAGGTTGTACCATCTTCCAATGTAGGCTCGTAGATAATCACCTCAGCACCCTTTGCCTTGATTCGCTTCATGATACCCTGGATAGCAGACTGTCGGAAGTTATCGCTGTTACTCTTCATCGTCAGGCGATAAACTCCTATCACACAGTTGTGTTCCTTGCTTGCATCATAGCTGTTGGCATCGGCATAGCTGTAATAACCAGCTTTTCTGAGCACGGCATCTGCAATATAGTCTTTTCTTGTACGGTTACTCTCAACAATTGCTTCTATCAGATTCTCCGGAACATCGGCATAGTTTGCCAGAAGCTGCTTGGTATCCTTTGGCAAGCAATAACCACCATAGCCGAAACTTGGATTATTGTAATGGGTTCCGATACGTGGGTCAAGACCTATGCCATCAATGATTGCTTTGGTATCCAAGCCCTTGACTTCGGCGTATGTATCCAATTCATTGAAATAGCTTACTCTTAATGCGAGATAGGTGTTGGCGAAGAGCTTGACGGCTTCTGCTTCCTTCATGCCCATAAACAAACAAGGGATGCCCTTGTTTTCTAATGTTGAATGTTGAGTGTTAAGTGTTGAATTGCCTACGGACTGTGATGCAATAGCACCTTCAACAAGAAGTTGAGAGAAGGTCTTGGCTGCATCCTTCATCTTTTCTACATCGGTCACCTTTCTGATTGCCTCGTTTTCTTCTGCGAACTCAGGGCGCTCGATAATCTTTGGATAGCCTACGATGATACGGCTTGGATAGAGATTATCATAGAGTGCCTTGCTCTCTCGGAGGAACTC
>JAIINY010000098.1:0-9357 GCA_022741625.1 Prevotella sp.
CGATTTGCTTGTCCTATGGTGTAATGGTAGCACTACAGTTTTTGGTTCTGTCAGTGGTGGTTCGAATCCGCCTGGGACAACAGATTATGAAATAACCCTTCAGGTCTTTGCGGATTTGAAGGGTTATTTTGTTATATAAGAGTTTAGTTTAGGTAGAGAAGGTTTATGCAAGAGATAGACTTGATATTTGAGCACTATTATCGTCCGCTATGTCTTTATGCCACTCATTATCTTCATGATATCGATGAGGCTGAAGACGTGGTGCAGGATTGTTTTGTGAAATTGATAAGTAGGAGCATCATGCCGGAAAACATCAAGGCTTTCTTATATACCTCTGTGCGCAATGCCTGCATCGACCGGTTGCGCCGCCAGTCTCCGATAGATACGGAGATTTCTCCTTCTGACTTGAGCGGCACAATTTCTGATGACCAGGCACAGGAAAGTTCTTTCCGGGAGGCGGAACTGTGGACGGCTATCGAGCTATTGCCCGAACGATGCAGGGAAATCTTCCTGATGAGCAAGCGTGACGGAATGACTTATCGGGAGATAGCTGAAGAACTGAACCTGTCGGAAAAGACCGTAGAACATCAGATTTCCAAGGCTTTAAAGACCTTACGAGGCAAGAAAGATGATTTTCTTGCAGATTTTTTCTATATTTTACCTTTCATCCATGGGGGTATTCTGTAATTCTTGCGTTATAGCAATAAAAGAATGAATAAAAGTACAGTTATGAAAGGTAAAGAGATTATTTTTGCGCTCTCAATTCTAGCCTTGCCAGCTCCAACGTTGGCAGGCACGCCGAAGATGATGGTGGAGGCTCAGACTTCTACCACCATCCGTCAGCAGATGGATTGGCTGCACCGCATCAGGAAAATCAACTTCGTCTATGATTCATCGCTTGATGGGGAATTGAACATCAAGTATCACGGACCAGATATCCAGCATCTTTCGGTGAAGAAGGCACTGAAGGCGCTTTTCGAGAAAACTCATATTCTATATAATATCAATGCGAACTATGTGATATTGAAGCGAAAACCCATACAACAAATATCAACATCTTACACGAATATCAATCACAAAGTTCAGCAGGTTCAGCGTCGCCATACTCTCAGCGGATACGTCCGTGACGAGAGTGGCGAATCGCTGATTAATGCCACCATCTATGATCTGACGGATGGCATCGGTACAACCACCAATGAATATGGTTTCTTTTCGCTTACCCTGCCCGAAGGCGAGCATCAGCTTCGCTTTTCGTATGTGGGCTATGCCGATAAGGTGGAAAAATTGAATCTCTCGAAAGATATGCATCATAATATGGCGCTCCGGGTAGATGGTAAACTGCCTGAGGTGGTGGTAGATGGCGACTTGAACTCTCCTCTTCTGACCACACAAACCGGCAAGCGCTCCTTTTCGAACAAGGATATCAAGACAGAGTTTGCCCTGATGTCTTCACCGGATGTGGTGAAGACCCTGCAGCGTGTGAGTGGAGTGGCAGAAGGACAGGAGTTGGCAAGCGGACTCTATGTGCATGGCGGCAATGGCGATGAGAATCTTTTCCTGATAGATGGTACTCCGCTTTATAATACGAATCATGCACTGGGTCTTTTCTCCAGTTTCAATGCCGATGTGGTGAAGAACGTGGATTTCTACAAGAGCGGCTTTCCTGCACGATATGGTGGAAGATTGTCGTCGGTGGTGGATGTGCGTACTGCCGATGGAAACATGAATCAGTTTCATGGCGCCTATCGCATCGGACTGCTCGATGCCAGTGTGCAGTTTGAGGGACCTATCCAGAAAGGCAAGACCTCTTATAATATAGGTATGCGCCGTTCCTGGTTGGATTTGCTGTCCCGTCCCCTGACCAAGGCTTTCTCTGAGCCAGACGAGAAACTTTCGATAGGTTATTACTTCATGGACCTGAATGCCAAGGTAACCCATCGTTTCAACGACCGTTCGAAGATAGACTTGAGTCTCTATCACGGAAAAGACAGTTGGGACGTGACGGATGATATGGATGATAGCAAGGGGGATGGGTATCAACCCAACCAAAGCTATGACAAGGACTTGGCGAAGTCGCAGCTGGATTGGGGAAACTTTAATGTTGCACTCAACTGGAACTACCTGTTCTCTCCGAAGCTCTTTTCAAACATTACAGCGGTGTATTCCCATAATCGTTCCAAGTTGTATTCCTTGGATGATGATCGCTACATCAATCCTTCGGGAGAGAATGCCACTTCTGTCACTCACTTGGAGCATGGTTATACCTCAACGATTTATGATGCGGGCTATCGTCTGGCATTCGATTACCGTCCGAACCCTCGTCATCATTTCCGTTTTGGAAGCGACTATACGATGCATCTCTTTCGCCCCCAGACAGCTATGCAATTGGATTATGCTGGATATGAGGGAAATGCATCAGCCCAAGTTGATACCATCCGAGTGAATAGTAGTAATCGTCATGTGGCGCATGAGTGGACGGCATACGCAGAGGATGAAATCAATATCAACCGCAACTGGAGTATGAATGTTGGCTTCAATATGGGCCTTTTTCATATCAGTAATAAGAACTTCTTGAATATCGACCCACGTTTTGCCCTGAAATATCAACTGAGCAATGAGGTGTCGCTGAAGGCTTCCTTTACTCAGATGACCCAGTATGTGCATAAGGTCTCTAACAGCTACTTGTCCTTGCCTACGGATTATTGGGTACCGACTACCCGAAATCTGAAGCCAATGCGTTCTTATCAGTTTGCGGCAGGAATCTATGCCCAGCCCAACCGCCATTGGCTTCTGTCGCTCGAAGGGTATTACAAGTTGTCCAAGCATCTGCTTCAATACAGCAGTTGGGTAGGCATAGAGCCGCCTGCTGAGCATTGGGATTCGCAAGTGATGGATGGCAAGGGGCTCTTCTATGGCGTTGAGGCTGATGCCACTTATCGCACCAATCATCTGACTTTGAGTGGTTCTTATACGCTCTCTTGGAACAAGCGAAAGTATGATGACTTCTATCAGGATTGGTATTACGACAAGTTTGACAACCGCCATAAGTTGAATCTGTCCTTGCGGTATGCGTTTAACAAGAAGGTGAGTTGCTTTGCAGTCTGGAACTATCACACGGGCAATCATGCCACGGTGCCAACCCAGTTGGCGGCATTGCCAAGCTTGCCAGATCAAGAAGGCAAGTATTACGGGAATTGGTGGAATAGGTGGAATTCCGCCTCTTATGTCTATGCCATCCCCAATAATTTGACGCTTCCAGCTTATCATCGCTTGGACTTGGGATTCGATTTCCGTCATGTCACCAAGCATGGACATGAGCGCATTTGGAATTTGAGCATCTATAATGCTTATTGCCATCTCAACTCGATGTATGTCAAGGTGGACTATAATGGGGTTACGCAGCAGTTTGAGGCGAAAAACAAGGGATTTATTCCAATAATACCTTCATTTAGCTATACTATCAAGTTTTAAAACAAAAGAAATTTCATTGGATATGAATACAAATCATAGAAGAATAAAAATCAATGTAAGTTGGAGATGGGGACTGTTCTTCTGTTTGATGAGCGTGGTCTTTTCTTCTTGCATAGATGATTTTGATGTAAAGAAGCTGCAAGATACTCCCCGATTGGTACTTTATTGTTTTCCTACGGAGGGAGACACCACACTTATTGTTGTAACGAAAAGCTTGCCCGTTTCTTCTTTCAAAGGAGATATAGATACCCAATCACGCTTGCCCGTGGATGCAAGTGTCGTATATAAGGTAAATGGAATGCCACAGGAGGTGAAACGTATCGAAAACATAAAGGAAGCGCAGTCCTTTTCTCAAGTTTCCTATAGTTGGCTTCTTTCTACCCTAATAGGACAGTATTATGCCGTAGGAAAGCAGAAGGCTGGAGATAAGATTGAGGTCCAGGTGTCGGCAGATGGTCTCTCCGAGGTTTCTGCTTCGACTTCCATTCCTGAGAAGGTTGATGTAAATATAGGTGACATCCACTTGCAAGAGAAATCGTCAGATCATGATGTTTATTTCTCGGTAGATAAGTTGGAAGCGACTTTTAGTGACCCTGCTTCAACCACGGATTATTATTCTGTGAAGGTAACTCGCAAGCAGAAATATGGAAACTTGAAAGGTGTTCCCAAAGAAGGCAATAGATGGCAATATGATGTTTATGCTAATAATTACCAAGATTATCTTAATTATTTGGGTAGGGAGGATGAATATGAATGGTGTTTTGATAGTTTGGCATCAAATATCGATAGGCCTGAGATGGTGACCACCAGTGAGCCATTGATTAACAAGAAGTCAGAGTTGGATAATGATTTCGGCTTTGACGAATACAAATACTTTGATGATGTTTATATCTTCAATGACCGGACGATAAATGGACAGACCTATACGATGCATTTGGAAGTGCACAGTAATGATTCTTATTGGCACACGTATGATGGTTGGGACCGTTTGTTTGGCTTTACTTATAATGTACAACTTTGCAAGGTTACTCCAGAGTACTATCGCTTCTTAAAGAGCATTAACGATGCGCAGAGCAATAGTTGGGCGGACGCTGGATTGATGCAGGTGACACCTACTTATTCGAACGTAAAAGGTGGTTTCGGTGTAGTGGCAGGATTTAATGTCTGTGAAGCTTCGAAATATATCGCCCCATTGCCATCGGCACCATCGGATAATCAAGGTGGAATATATACTAAATAAAGGAAGAAAGGAATTCTATGATGAAGATCAACAAGAATGAACAGGATTTTGTGCTGAAGTATTTTCAGCCGGGCAAGCTGGATACCCGGAAGGCCTTGCAGAAGGTGAAGGCTCGGGTTGGCATTGCTGATGAAGAGGTTTCGCATGCTGCAACTGTATCTTTACGCATGCGTCGCATCCGTTGGATAGCTGTGGCTGCATCTATTCTGGTGCTTTTCACCATAGGAGCCTATACGCTTTTGCAGCCAAAGACGGTGACGCTTTCTGCCGAATCAGAAGTAGTGGCGTATCATCTGCCTGATGGAACGAAGGTGTCATTGATGCCTCATTCCTCTCTTTCCTATCAGGAAGATGATTGCAGAAAGGTGGAGATGAAGGGCTGCATTTATTATCAGGTGAAGCATGATGAACAGCATCCTTTCGATGTGGTAGGAGAGCATGGACACGTAAGAGTGCTCGGTACCCAGTTTATGGTGGATGAAAGAACAGATGTTCCCGAAGTGATGGTAACCGGCGGAAAAGTGCTTTTCACGGCTCGCCATTCTGCTGAAGGCGTTTTCCTGACCAAGGGCAAGCGAGCCCGTTTGCTGAAAGGGGCTGCCCAGCCTGAGTTGTTGGCAGATTATGATATCAACGATGTGGCATGGGCTACGCATCGTCTGCATTTCGACAATACTCCATTATCCGAAGTATTGGAAGAACTTTCTAAATTATCAGGCACAAGATATACGGCTTCTGATGAGAGCAAGCGTCTGACGGGTGATTTTGAAACAGATTCCATCCCGCAGGTTATCCAGGTGATAGAAGAGACTTTGGGTGTGGATATCCGGTAAACTCAGAGAAAAGCATCCTAAAAGTAGAAGAACTGATGAAAAGAAGGCAATAAAATGAGAAAATAAGTAAAAAGGTCGCATCTTTCGTATTGATTAAGAGCTAGATTCAAAAATATTTCGTATCTTTGCCATCGTAACAAATCAAACAACAGAAAATATAGAAGTATGGACTTTAACAAACTATTCTCATTGGAGGGTAAGGTTGCCCTCGTAACTGGTGCCGCATACGGTATCGGTTTCGCTATTGCTGAGGCTTATGCCAAGGCGGGTGCAAAAATTGCTTTCAACTGCCGCAGCCAGCATCACATGGATCAGGCGCTTGCTGATTACAAGGCTAAGGGTATTGATGCCAAGGGTTATATCTGTGATGTAACAGATGAGGAGCAGGTGAAGAATATGGTTGCTGACATCGAGAAGGAACTCGGCGTTATCGACATCCTGGTTAACAACGCTGGTATCATCAAGCGCATTCCTATGACAGAGATGTCTGTAGATGACTTCAAGCAGGTAATTGACATTGACCTCACAGCACCATTCATCGTATCTAAGGCAGTTATCCCAGGTATGATCAAGAAGGGTCATGGTAAGATTATCAACATCTGCTCTATGATGAGTGAGTTGGGGCGTGAGACCGTTTCTGCATACGCTGCAGCCAAGGGTGGCTTGAAGATGTTGACACGTAACATCTGCTCTGAGTATGGTGAATACAACATCCAGTGCAACGGCCTGGGCCCTGGTTATATCGCAACTCCACAGACAGCACCTCTTCGTGAGCGTCAGGCAGACGGTAGCCGTCATCCTTTCGACAGTTTCATCTGTGCAAAGACTCCAGCAGGCCGCTGGTTGGATCCAGAGGAGTTGGAAGGACCAGCTGTGTTCCTGGCATCTGAAGCATCTAATGCAGTAAATGGCCACATCCTTTATGTAGATGGTGGTATCCTGGCTTACATTGGCAAGCAGCCAAAATAATATCATACAATAAAAGGGCATTCCTCTCGGAAAGCCCTTTTATGTCGAAAATAATCTTAACAATTATTTGTTGAGTGCATCAGCGAGCTCAGCACCAGCCTTAAACTTAGCCACCTTCTTAGCTGCAATCTGGATCTTCTCCTTGGTTGCTGGGTTGATACCCTCGCGAGCAGGACGCTCGTTTACGCTGAAGGTACCGAAGCCTACCAACTGGATTTTGTCACCTTCGATGAGGGCTTCCTTCAACGCGTTAGTAGTTGCGTCGAGAGCAGCCTTAGCCTGTGCCTTTGTAATCTCTGCACCTGCTGCAATCTTGTCGATCAATTCTGTCTTGTTCATAATTATACGTTATTAAATGATTAGTAATTTTATTCTATTATCGATTTTGCTTACAAATATAGTCTTTTCCTTTGAAAGTTCAAATAAAAAAAGCAGAAAAGTGATGAAAATAGTGAAATTTTATTGTAATCTACTCATTTTTTGGTGATTTCACGGATATTTTTAGTAATTTTGCCACCAAATTTCAAATTTTAATAAGATCATTAATAGTTAAGGCAAAAATTGTTATGCGCAATATTCCAATAGTTACAAAGAATCTGCTGATAGTGAATGTGGTGGCCTTTCTGGCTTGCCTGGTCATGGGAAAGAACGGAACCGATGGGTATGTCCTCAATGATATATTGGGACTTCATTTCTTCCTGGCTTCCGATTTTCATATTTATCAGTTGTTTACGTATATGTTCATGCATGGTGGTTTCGAACATATTCTCTTCAATATGTTCGCCCTTTGGATGTTCGGATGTGTCGTAGAGAGAGTCTGGGGACCGAAGAAGTTCCTTTTTTATTACATAGCCTGCGGCGTAGGTGCCGGCCTCTTTCAGGAAGCAGCTCAGTATGTTACCTATATCGTCAAGGATATGTCTGCCTATGAGTTTGTAGTAAGTGGTGAGGGTGCCCGTATGGCTATGGGCGATTATCTCAACATGTGGACTACCGTAGGTGCATCGGGTGCCATCTATGCCATCCTGCTTGCATTCGGAATGATTTATCCTAATGAGCGAATATTCATCTTCCCGTTGCCTGTACCTATCAAGGCGAAGTATTTCGTGATTGGCTATGCAGCCATCGAGCTCTTCTCTGCCTTGGCTACCCGTGGCGATGGTGTGGCACATATTGCCCATCTCGGTGGTATGGTATTCGGTTTCTTCATGATCCGTTACTGGCGTAAGCAGATGGGGGGCGGCTATCATAACTCTTCTGCTGCCGATTCTTTCGATAAGTTACGTAATATGTTTGGGGGTAGAAACAAGAATACCAAGCAACGTTTCGATTATACCCGCAATGAGAACTATACCCGCAACGATAATTATACCCGTAATGATACCTATACCACAGATTTCCAACGTACAGATGAAGCCGAAGAGCGCAAGAAGGCTGCACAGAAGGAGATTGACCGTATCTTGGATAAGATACGCAAGAGTGGTTATGACAGTCTGACCCGAGAAGAGAAACAGACCCTTTTTGACCAGAGTAACAGATAGCGTCATGTTGAATGGATTAAGGGATTTTACGGTCAAGATGGTGGCAGGAGCCAATGTGGCTACTGTTGCCTTTATGTTATTGGTGGGATATTCTGATCTGCTGAATCCGGAACGTTTTCCCGCATTCTGCAATGCAGGACTGCTCTTTCCGGTCTTTCTTTCCCTCAATCTTGGCTTTCTGATATTCTGGGTCGTCTTCCGTGCCAGGTATGTTCTCATTCCATTGTTGGGCTTTCTGGTCAGCTTCGTACCTGTCCGACAGTATATGCCGGTCAATATGAAGGGAGATGCTCCGAAGGGAAGCATCAAGGTCCTGTCGTACAATACCTTGGGATTCGGAAATCAAACGGAAGATGAGGAAGGAGTGAATATCTGCCTGTCTTATCTGTTGGAACAGAATGCCGATATTGTCTGCCTGCAGGAAGCGCAGCCTACCGGCAGGAATGCAGAGCAGATAGACAGTATGCTGAAGCCGATTTATGCTTATCAGGACGTTACGGTTCATCCCCATGGCGGAAATGCCTTGATGCTGCTGAGTAAATATCCTATCCTTTCCAAGGAGCTGATTCCCTACGAATCGCAGGGGAATATGAGTGTGGCTTACCGTTTGAAAATCAACGATAAGCCAGTTCTGCTTATCAATAATCATCTGGAGACAACGGGTTTGAGCAAGGAAGACCGTCAGCAGTTCAAGAAACTGGTAGTAGGCAAACTGCAGGTAGATACAGCCGAGCAGACCTCCAAGCTCCTGGTGGTGAAGTTGGCAGAGGCAACGAAGAAGCGTGCGCCCCAAGCCGAAGCGGTGGCGAAATACATCAGGGAGCATCGGGGGATGAGCACAATCCTCTGCGGTGACTTCAATGACGGACCTATCTCTTACGTGCATCGCACGATAGCTAAGAATCTGGTAGATTGCTATGTAGAAAGCGGCAACGGGCCGGGAATCAGCTATCATCGTGGTGGATTTTTCGTACGAATAGACAATATCATGTGTTCTGAGGATTGGGAGCCTTATGAGTGCAAAGTAGATGATAAAATAGCGGTTTCAGACCATTATCCTATCATCTGTAAGCTAAAAATGCGCCCCAAAAGGCAAAAATAAGGCAAATTATTCTTATATAAGAAAAAAAATGCGTATTTTTGCACGTCATTATATATGTAATGATGAATTATAAAGCTGAAAATAAATAAATTAATAACAATAAAATAGAAATGCAAAACAAAGGAATTGTAATTTGTGTAGCCGTCTTACTGACACTCGCAAGTATCTTCTATTTGTCATTCTCGTTTGCCACACGTTACT
>JAIINY010000466.1:0-1251 GCA_022741625.1 Prevotella sp.
ATATCTTCAGCCGCACAACAGCTGTTGTGCGCTTGCATAACAGCTGATATGCGCTCGCCCAACACCTGTTGTGCAAGCGGAAATCAGCTGGTGGGCGATTTCAATATCCGCTGCCCCTTCTCTAGAAGACGCAAGGCAGGGCGGAGAGCTGCTGCATGATGGTCTTTGCCATACGGGCATGACCGGCATCATTAGGATGAAGACGGTCGGTATCCGGCTTGTTGAACATCTGGGCGCCAGCATCGTAAAGAGGGAAGAGACCAGAAAGGGAGTTGAGGTCGATGACAGGAACCGCCCAAACATTGCCTGCCTCCTTGATGGCCTTTACGTATTCATCAAAGAAAAGACCACGGGCATTCTCGTACATCTCGTCAGGCTGGATATTCTTGTCGCCAGATGCACAGTAAGCACGATGTATTGGTGTCATGACTACAATTTGCTTGGTAGGATACATCTGCTTCAGTTTCGACATGGCGATGTTGATACGACCTTTCAGGGTGTTCTTATCCATGGCAAAATGGCGGTGGCGACGCTGGACCATTTCGCTTGGCTTGTGGCGGGCTACTCTTACGCTGTCGAAAGTCTCCGTGTACCATTCGCCGATAGGCACACCATTGTTATAATCGTTGGTACCCATAAAGATAAGGATGGCATCGAAATCATCGCCATGCTCTTTCTGGAGCTTATCTGCCTGGCGGGGAATGTCGTTCCACTGTCTGCCGCTTACACCATAAACGTATGGGGTGATGCCGAGCCAATCCTGCAGGAATCCCCAGTATTTCACTTTAGAAGCCTTGATGTTCGGATCGGTGATGGAGTCGCCGAAGTAAGCCACTTTCTTTCCCTTCCAGGGATGCTGAAGGTTCTTGAAAGCCTTTTCTTTTTCGGCGATTTCTTTCTTGCTCATCGCCTTCTGGGCAAAGGCGGGCATGGTTGGCATTGCCAAAGTCAAGGCGAGTGCCAGGGTAATCATTGTTTGTTTCTTCATTGCTAGTTTGTTTTTAATCTCTTTCTAGGCGCAAAGGTACGGCAAAAATCTCATACTAAGCTATATTTTTTGTTCAAATATCATTCTTTTTCTGCTTTTTTTAGTAATTTTGCAGCCGAAAACAAAAAATCGGTATTATTAAATAAGGTATTAAGAGGGATGACTGTAAGTTTGAATCATTTGAGTGATTTGGTTCGCAAGCGAGTGGCTGTTGCGGCTTATTATTTTGTGCCGGGAGTGGTGTTTGCCAGTTGGGCAAGCCG
>JAIINY010000099.1:0-9248 GCA_022741625.1 Prevotella sp.
ACAGGTAGAGTTGAAAACCAAGTTCTCTCGTAACATCGAGTTGAACGTTCCATTCGTTACAGCAGCGATGGACACCGTTACCGAGGCTTCAATGGCGATTGCTATCGCCCGCGAAGGTGGTATTGGTGTCATCCACAAGAATATGACCATCGAGGAGCAAGCTCGTCAGGTGGCTATCGTGAAGCGTGCTGAGAATGGTATGATTTATGACCCTGTCACCATCCGTCGTGGCAGTACAGTGAAGGATGCGCTGGATATGATGCACGACTATCATATCGGTGGTATTCCTGTGGTGGATGACGAGAATCATCTCGTTGGTATCGTGACCAACCGTGACCTTCGTTTCGAGCGTCACATGGACAAGAAGATTGATGAGGTAATGACCAGCGAGAACCTGGTTACCACTCACATCCAGACCGACTTGGTTGCCGCAGCTGCCATCTTACAGGAGAACAAGATTGAGAAGCTCCCTGTAGTTGACAACGAGAATCACTTGGTAGGTTTGATTACTTACAAGGACATCACCAAGGCAAAGGACAAGCCAATGGCTTGCAAGGATGCCAAGGGTCGCCTTCGCGTGGCTGCCGGTGTAGGTGTTACAGTTGATACCTTGGACCGTGCCAAGGCTTTGGTTGAGGCTGGTGCTGATGCCATCGTTATTGATACTGCTCATGGTCACTCTAAGGGTGTTGTCGAGAAGCTCAAGCAGGTTAAGGCTGCCTTCCCACAGGTAGATGTAGTAGTAGGTAATGTTGCTACTGGCGAGGCTGCCAAGTATTTGGTAGAGAATGGCGCTGATGGCGTAAAGGTAGGTATTGGTCCTGGTTCTATCTGTACTACCCGTGTCGTTGCCGGTGTAGGCGTACCTCAGTTGAGTGCTGTTTATGATGTATATTCTGCCTTGAAGGGTACAGGCGTTCCTTTGATTGCCGATGGCGGTTTGCGCTATTCTGGTGACGTAGTGAAGGCTCTGGCTGCTGGTGGTAGCTGCGTAATGATCGGTTCATTGGTAGCTGGTACTGAGGAAAGCCCTGGCGATACTATCATCTTCAACGGCCGTAAATTCAAGAGCTACCGCGGTATGGGGTCTCTCGAGGCTATGGAGCAGAAGAATGGTTCTAAGGACCGTTACTTCCAGGGTGATACCAAGGATGTCAAGAAGCTTGTACCAGAGGGTATCGCAGGTCGTGTTCCTTACAAGGGAACTGTACAGGAGGTTATCTACCAGTTGATTGGTGGTTTGCGTTCTGGTATGGGTTACTGTGGTGCTGCTACTATCGAGAACTTGCACAACGCTAAGTTTGCCCGCATTACAAATGCCGGTGTATTGGAGAGTCACCCACATGATATCACTATCACCAGTGAGGCTCCTAATTACAGCCGCCCAGAATAATTATTTGAAAAGTAAATATGAGATTTTATGCGCTTTTTGCAGCTATGCTCCTTTCGGGGAGCATAGCTTTTGCTCAAAACGACGACCCTACTATCATGACTATCAATGGTCAGCCTGTCAGTCGTTCGGAATTTGAATATTCTTATAACAAAAACAATTCCGAGGGCGTGATTGACAAGAAGACAGTCAATGAGTATGTTGACCTATTTGTTAATTACAAACTTAAGGTTTTGGCGGCGTTGGATGCCCATATCGATACTACGGCTTCTTTCAAACAGGAGTTCCTGCAGTATCGTGACCAGCAGGTACGTCCGGCGATGATCAGTTCGGGAGACGTGGAGGCGGAAGCGCAGAAAATATACGAAGAAGAGAAACAACGTGTCAGCAGGTCGGGCGGAATGGTTCATCCTGCCCACATATTGATCCGTTTGGGACAGAAAGCCTCTGCTGCCGAACAGGAGAAGGCGCGACAGAAGGCTCAGTCTATCTACCAGGCCCTATGCAAAGGGGGCGATTTCGCCGGATATGCCAGAAAGTATTCTGATGATCAGGGCTCTGCCGTCAAGGGTGGAGACATCTCCTGGATATCAAGAGGGCAGACGGTGAAGACTTTTGAGGATGCTGCGTTCTCACTCAAGGTGGGAGAAATCAGCAAGCCAATCCTCTCGGAGTTTGGCTATCACATCATCAAGCTGATGGGAAAGCAGGACTTCTATCCTTATGATTCGGTGAAGAACGATATCCTTCGTTTCATCGATGCCAAGGGAATCAGAGAAAGAATCATCAACGAAAAGTTGGATTCTATTGCCAGGACGTTGCCTGTGGGAAGTGACCGTGAAACCGTCTTGGATCAGAAAGCTTCAGAATTGTCGGCTCACGACAAGAATCTGAAATATCTCATGCAGGAGTATCACGACGGATTGCTGCTCTATGAAATCAGCAACCGGATGGTATGGGAGAAAGCGGCGAATGACGAACGGGCACAAGCTGCTTATTTTGCCAAGAACAAGAAGAAATACAGATGGGAGCATCCCCGCTTCAAGGGTATTGCTTACCATACAAAGGATGCTGCCGATGTGGCAGCGGTCAAGAAATGCGTAAAGGGTAAGCCTTTCAGCCAATGGGCAGAGTTGCTTCGAAGGAAGTTTAATGCCGATTCGGTGGTGCGTGTCCAAGTGGAGGAAGGAATCTTCAAGAAAGGAGATCATCCTGTAGTGGATTCACTGGTGTTCAAGACAAGCGCCAAGGTAGAGAAGGTTCAAGGATATCCTTACGATGCTACATTCGGAAAGATTCTCAAGAAGGGACCTAAGGAATACACGGATGTGAAAGTCTGGGTGATAGCCGACTATCAGGATCAGCTGGAGAAAGAATGGGTGGCAACATTAAGAAAGAAATATCAGTTTGTGGTGTACCCTGAGGTATTAGCCACGGTAAACAAACATTAAACATAAAATTCAAGCAGAATACAGATCTATGAAGACTGGATATAAAATGAGTCTGGCGTTTATCGCATTGCTCCTCATTATGGGCATGAGCGCAAGCGCCTCACGTATGGGCATGAGTCGCCATACTTCGGTTGCCGACAGTGATTCGGCAAAGTTGGAAGCGGTGAACGACTCGCAGTCAATCGACCCGGGAAGTATTGTTGACGAGGTGATCTGGGTAGTTGGAGATGAGGCTATCCTCAAGTCTGACGTCGAGGTTACCCGCTTGCAGTCGGAGGCTGATGGCATCAAGTTCGTCGGCGATCCAGACTGTTCTATTCCTGAGCAGATTGCCGTGCAGAAGCTTTTCCTGCATCAGGCTGCCATCGACAGTATCGAGGTGTCTGAGTCGGAAGTCATGCAGGGCATCGACGACCAGATTAACTATTGGGTTTCCATGATTGGATCCCGTGAGAAGCTGGAGGAATACCGCAAGCAGAGCATCACCCAGATGCGCCAGCAGATGCATGATGATTTCAAGAACCGCCAGCTCATCCAGAAGATGAAGCAGGAACTGGTGAAGGATATCAAGGTATCACCTGCACAGGTGCGTAAGTATTTCAACAACTTGCCTCAAGACAGTATTCCATTCGTTCCTACAGAGGTGGAGGTAGAGATTCTTACCATGCAGCCTCGTATTCCTATGGAAGAAATCAGCCGTGTGAAGAACCAGTTGCGTGACTTCACCGACCGTGTGAATAAGGGTGAGACTACTTTCGCTACTTTGGCTCGTTTGTACAGTGAAGACCCGGGTTCAGCCCGAATGGGTGGTGAGATGGATTATATCGGACGTGGTATGTTGGATCCTGCATTTGCCAATGTGGCATTCAACCTGACTGACCCAAAGAAGATTTCCAAGATTGTGGAGTCTGAGTTCGGTTATCACATCATCCAGTTGATTGATAAGCGAGGTGACAAGATCAAGTGCCGTCATATCCTGCTCAAGCCAAAGGTTTCACAGGAGGCTATCGACAAGTCAATCGGTCGTCTGGATTCCATCGGTAATGATATCCGTGCCAAGAAGTTTACCTTCGAGGCAGCCGTAGAGGCATTGTCTGATGATAAGGATACCCGCAACAACAAGGGATTGATGGCAAATACAGCCCAGGCAGACAACCGTACCTCTAAGTTCCAGATGAAGGATCTTCCTACAGAGGTGGCACGTGTGGTAGATACCATGAAGGTAGGCCAGATTTCTGCACCTTTTACCATGGTCAACAGCAAGGGCAAGACTACCTGCGCCCTGATCAAGTTGGTGAGCAGGGTAGAGGGTCATAGAGCTACCATTACTGAAGATTTCCAGGTAATGAAGGATGTCGTCCTTGCCAAGGAAAGAGAAAAAACGTTGCATGACTGGGTGGTTGATAAGATTAAGAAGACCTACGTTCGTATGAACGATCGCTACAAGAATTGCAATTTTGAATATCAAGGTTGGGTTAAATGATCAATAACAAGCAACATAATATTAACAAGAACGGGCATAGAATCTTTTTTATATTGATTCTATGCCTATTTGGGTTTTGTCTGGTGCAGGCTATGCAGGCACCTAGGAAGAAACACAAGAAGCGCCCGGAGGGTGAGAGAGTCTATCTTCTTCACGCCGATGAACTGCGCTACGATATGTTTGGCAGAAACCCTGATGCCCAGATCGTGAAGGGCAAGGTTTCGTTTATGCACCAGGGAGGTCATCTCACCTGCGACAGTGCCTATTTCTATCAGGG
Source organism: Prevotella sp. (assembly GCA_022741625.1). Taxonomy (GTDB): domain Bacteria; phylum Bacteroidota; class Bacteroidia; order Bacteroidales; family Bacteroidaceae; genus Prevotella. The sequence continues at coordinate 4,602 of JAIINY010000099.1, forward strand.
AACCAACTCAGTGAAGGCTTTCGGTCATGTGCATTACCGTCAGGGTGATACCTTGTCGCTTACCTGCGAGAGGGCTGAATATGATGGTATGATGCAGATGATGCATGCCCGCAGAAATGTGGTACTGCACCATCGCAGACAGACCCTGAAGACGGACAGTCTGGATTTCGACCGCCTGTATAACATGGCGAACTTCTTTGACGGAGGTACGCTCATCGACGGTAAGGACCGACTGGTTTCCGACTGGGGAGAATATCATACCGAGACCCGAGAGGCAAAGTTCGTCTTCAATGTGAAGTTGCGCAGTGGTAAGGATGTGGTTACCACCGATACCTTGTATTATGACGTTCCAACCTCTACCGCCCACATGGTGGGACCTTCCAAGATAGTTTCCGGTTCCAGCGTGGTGCATACGGCAGATGGTTATTATGATACCAAGACCGATAAGGCTAAGCTCTTCGGCCGTTCTACCTTGGTGGATAAGGATAAGTCGATTACCGGTGACAGTCTCTACTATGTGAAGAATGGCGAGAGTACGGGTTATGGCAATGTTGTGTATGTGGATAAGAAGAACAAGAATTCTCTTACCTGCAACTATCTCCGTTATAATGAGAAGACGGGAATGGGATTCGCTACCAAGCGACCTGTAGCCATCGACTATTCTCAGAAGGATACGTTGTGGATGCATTCAGATACCATGCGCATCTATACTTTCAATATCAATACAGATTCGGTATATCGCAAGGTGCATGCCTATCCGCATGTCCGTGCTTTCCGCAACGACATGCAGGCTATCTGCGATTCCCTGGTTTTCAATTCCAAGGATTCCTGTATGACGATGTATAAGGATCCTGTTATCTGGAATGCCAACCGGCAGATGCTCGGTGAGGAAATCAGAGCTTATATGGCAGACTCCACCATCCGCTTTGCCCATGTCATCGGTCAGGCTCTCTCTATCGAGCAGATGCCAGACAGCGTACATTATAATCAGATTACTTCTTCTGAAATGAAATCCTATTTCGAAAAAGGAGAAATGAAGATGACGGAAGCAATCGGCAATGTGCAGACAGTCTATTATATGACCAACGACAAGGACAGTTCCCTGGTGGGACTCAACTATCTGGAGACCGATACCATGCGTATGTATCTGGGAGCTGCCAGAAAGTTGGATAAGATCTGGACCAATAAGTTTACCAGTACCATGTATCCGATTACCCAGGTTCCGCCAGCCAAGTATAAGCTACCTAACTTTGCATGGTTTGAGGACCTCCGACCAACGGATAAGAATGATATTTTTGTATGGCGTGGCAAGTCGAGTGGCACGGAGTTGAAATCCATCAAGCGCCATGAGGCACCTTTGCAGTCCCTGAAGAAGGAACCGCTCAAGGAGGACAAGGAGAAGGCTGAAGCTGAGACTGCATCTGGGAAAACAGACAAGGAAGTAGCCAAGAGTGCATCCAAGACAGCTCCAAAGAAAGCAGTTCGTGCTGCTTCCAGGAAAAACTCAAAGGTAGCGCCAAAAGTTACCAAGAAAAACAAACGTAAATAAAAAAAGAAACGACGATGAGTGATGTCATCCAACTTTTACCAGATTCTGTTGCCAATCAGATAGCAGCAGGAGAAGTGATACAGCGACCAGCTTCTGTCATCAAGGAGCTGGTGGAGAATGCTGTTGATGCCGGCGCCAGGAATATTCAGGTGGTCGTGGTGGATGCGGGTCGCACCAACATCCAGGTCATTGATGATGGCAAGGGAATGTCGGAGACGGATGCCCGCCTTGCCTTTGAGCGCCATTCCACCTCTAAGATCCGTAAGGCAGACGATCTCTTTGCCCTCCGTACGATGGGATTCCGAGGAGAGGCTTTGGCTTCTATCGCTGCCGTGGCACAGGTGGAACTCAAGACCCGTCAGGAGTCTGACGAGATAGGTACCCTCGTAGCCATATCGGGTTCCCGGTATGAGCGTCAGGAACCTTGTGCCTGTCCTGTGGGAACCAACTTTTCTGTGAGCAATATCTTCTACAATGTTCCTGCCCGCCGTAAATTCCTGAAATCGAATTCTACCGAGCTCAATAACATCCTTACCGCTTTTGAGCGCATTGCCTTGGTGAATCCACAGATTTCGTTTACCCTGCACAGCAATGGCACGGAAGTGTTCAATCTTCGGGCTGCCAATCTGCGCCAGCGTATCCTGGATGTGTTTGGCAAGAAGTTCAATCATGATCTCTTGCCCGTCAATGTAGAGACAACCATGTGCAAGGTTTCCGGATTTGCCGGCAAACCGGAGGCTGCCCGTAAGAAAGGAGTGCATCAGTTCTTCTTTGTGAACGGCAGATACATGAAGCATCCTTATTTCAACAAGGCGGTGATGGCGGCTTACGACCGTTTAATTCCGGTAGGAGAGCAGGTGCCTTACTTCCTCTATTTCGAGGTGGATCCTAAGGACATCGACGTGAACATCCATCCTACCAAGACCGAAATCAAGTTTGAGAATGAGCAGGCTATCTGGCAGATTCTCTCGGCTGCCGTGAAGGAGAGCATCGGTATGTTTAATGATGTACCTACCATCGACTTCGATACCGAGGATAAGCCGGAAATCCCGATGTTCAATCCGGAAGAGATTCCTTCGGCATCGGCTCCGAAGATCAGCGTCAATCCGGAATATAATCCTTTCAAGACTCGTCCTACTACTACGGCGAAGCCTGTTGGAGCCAGTTTCCCTGGACCTTCCAGTACCAAGCCGGAGATAGACCAGAACTGGGAACAGCTTTACGAGGGGTTGAAAGACCAGGATGAACAGCAGCATACGATGGAACTCTTTGATGGGCCCGAACAGGCTACTGCTGCAGGTACTACGGCTAACAGTATTATAGCCGAGAAGTCGCCATCCCATTATCAGTATAAAGGCAAGTATATCATGACCGCCGTGAAATCGGGATTGATGATCATCGACCAGCATCGTGCCCATGTGCGTATCCTGTTCGAACAGTATCTCAAGCAGCTTGCCGAGCGCACCTTCCATTCCCAGAAGGTTCTCTTCCCGGAAGTAGTGCAGTTCCCGATGTCGGAGAAGGTAATCTTCGAAAAGATCTTGCCGGAAATGAACGGGATGGGATTTGAATTGGAAGATCTGGGAGGTGGCAGCTATGCCGTCAACTCCGTACCTGCCGGTCTGGAAGGTATGAATCCGGTAAGACTGGTGCAGGATATGGTATCCAGTGCTGTGGAGAAAGGAGTCTCTGCTATGGATGAAATCAACCAAGCCCTGGCTCTTTCGCTTGCCCGTCAAGCAGCGATACCGCACGGACAGGTGTTGAGCAATGAGGAGATGGAAGGATTGGTCAATGGACTTTTCGCCTGCGAGAATGTGAACTATACTCCTGATGGCAAGTCGGTGCTCTGCATTCTCCAGCAGCAGGAGATAGAGCATCTTCTGGGGTAGTTGCTTCCATCATCAAGGAATGTTATATGTAATATCGAAGATTGCTATATATAATAAGGTGTAGTTAAACTGAAAGTTAAAAATAGATAGGTATGAAAAAGATATTTGCTTTGCTGGCTTTGGCTAGTGTTTCTATGGGAAGTTTTGCTCAGGACGTAGTTCCTGAAGAAAAATATAGTATTGCCACCAATTCTTTTGGCAGTAATTGGTTTGTGCAGGCTGGTTTGGACTGGAATGCATGGTATTCAGCCGAAGAGAGAGGACATGATCTGTCGAAGAGTCCTTTCAAGAAGTTCCGCAGCAATCCGGGCATCTCCCTGGCTTTCGGTAAGTGGTTTACGCCAGGTATCGGTCTTCGTACCAAGATTCAGGGATTCTGGGGAAAGAAGGTGGATGCCGACTGGAACGAGGATACCAACGAGGGCAATGGCAACAAGTATTGGGTAGCCAATGAGCAGGTGATGTTCAACCTGACCAACCTTTTCAAGGGTTATAAGGAAGAGCGCGTCTGGAACATGATGGCGTTTGCCGGTGCCGGTGTGGGTCGCTCGATGACTCACAACAACTATGCCATGAATTACAGTCTGGGTCTTCATTCGGCATGGAAGGTGGCAGAAAAGGTTCAGCTTTTTGCTGAGGCTGGTCTGAATACCTTCGATCATAACATTGATAATTGTGCAGGAAGTGCCTCCCAGTCTTGGACCCGCCGATGCAAGAATTACTATTTCGAACTAGGTGTTACCTACAATCTGGGCTCTTCCCGTTGGAGAAAGGCTCCGGATATGGATATTGTTGATACGCTTCACCAGTCGGAACTGGATGCCCTGAATGCTGCTTTGGAAGATGCCAATGCAGAAAACGAGCGTTTGAGAGGACTTTTGGAGAAAAAGCAGGCTGGAGAGAAGGAGACAGAACATGCTACCGACGTAGCTCCTGCAGATTCTGGAGATGCTCCAGCAGATTCAGTAGAATAGTAAGTTTTGGCTAAAATGGCCAAAAGAGTCTATATAAAAGGTATTTTCCCCCGTGGAAAATGCCTTTTTTCATGTTTTTTCAACGAAAATGAAAAAAAAGTCGGAAAAAGTTTGGTGGAATCAAATATTTGTAGTACCTTTGCAACCGCTTACGAAAAGTAAGGGCGCTTAGCTCAGCTGGTTTAGAGCATCTGCCTTACAAGCAGAGGGTCGGCGGTTCGAATCCGTCAGC
>JAIINY010000002.1:0-36374 GCA_022741625.1 Prevotella sp.
CCGATAATCTGGAGCTTGCTGATTCTTCCACTCTTACCACGCTCCACGGCCTTCAGGTCGAGGATGGCACCAAAGTCCATCTTCAGTTTGTCAGCGATAAGCTGCTGGAGTTTCTCCTGAGTGAGCGTTACCTTCCAGCGATAGAAATCGGCAGTCTCCTGGTCATAGTCATTCAATACCTGCGAAAGAATCTTCTTGTCTGTCGTATTGCAGAAAGCAGGTGGGTTCGAGCGAATCCACTTCTCAGCCTCTTCCTCGCTGGTAAGATCAGGCATAACCTTTGCATCCTCTACACCCAAGGCAATATCCCTTACGGCTGTGAGATAATTCTTCGGCGTATTCTCCCAGCAATACTGGAACTCTTCGGTAATACCGCCACAACACTTCGAGAATCTGGCATCACAAATCTCATCACCATCCAGCAGAACCTGTCCTCTGGTGAGCCTTACCGCTTCTGCCACATGTGGTGAGGTTTCCTTCGTAATTCCCTGATAACGCTGACAGTGGTCATCGGCACAAACATCGAAAAGAGTATGATCTTCGCGATCGTACCAACGGATGAGCATATCCTCCTTCTTCACGAAAGAGAAGAAATTGTTGCCACTCTCCGCCACCTCTCTGCGATGCTGCATCTGAGCCAAAAGCCAAGAACGGGAAATCACGGCGTGCGCCTTCAGGAGTTCGAGACTGGATGTGGCACTCATCTCACTACTGATGACACTCTCCAGATACTTTTCTACAGGCAGCTCATTAATGGCTAAAATCTTATCAGATTCTACCAGGAATCTCAGCGTACCCAGGAAAGTCTGGGTTTCCTTGCGTTCCCAATGGAAGTTTACACCGATGGTTACATCACTCAAGGAGAAAGAGGCATTCGAGCTCTGCGGATGGAAAGTCAGTGAACTATACTGATTTCCGTTCCAAAGCACGCCACCTTCAGAGAATTCTACCTCCTGCTCACCGATCACGATTTCTCCCTTGGCAAGATAAGGTTTGTTGAGTATGAAATGAACCTTCTGCGCACTCACGATTCCAACAGTTACTTCCGGCTCCTTACCATTATTATATAAGGCAGAAGCTCCGACAGCAGCCTTAGCCTCCTTTGCCGCCTTCAGCTTGTTAACGATAGTCTCTACCTTCTCTGGACTGATGCCGCATTCCTGCAAGATAGCAGTAGCCTTTTCATCGGTGAGTTTACGGAAATCTTCCTCACGAGGAGTAATGATGAGTCCGCTCATATCGAGTGCTCCCGGCGAAACCATCACCTGTGCATCCCCTTCAGCAAAGTAAGCATCTGGTCGATGTTTCTCTCTTGGGATAACCACCGTGATGAATTCTTCACCCTTACGCCAGGCAACGATGTTCATCATTGGCTCTTTCTCGTCGCCACGATGAGGCAAAGCCTTGTAAAGTCGGCGGAAAAGAGTTTCATCACTCTCTTCGCTCTTCGAGATGATAACAAAAGCTGGCACGATGAAATCGCGAACCAATGCAATCTTCTCATCATCATTCAGCGAGATGATATCGGTAAGATTGCGGGAAAGACGCTGCCAGTTTGCCTGCAAAGGAAGAAGTCCACTAGAACCAGCCTGGAAATGCAGGTGGTCTGGCGCAGAAGCTCCACACTTCGGACCATTATAGAATACCATCAAGTCGCTGTGCAGACTCAGGAATCTGTGCATCTCACCATAGTTCTTATAAATGAGCTGATACTGGTGTTTGCGTGCCGGGATCGTGAAATGGATTGGCAAGATAGGGAACGGATTCACCAACAGCTGGAACTTGTCGTCTATCTGCTGCACCATCTGTTCTTCCGGACGATTGGCAGCACAGAGAAAGCAAGGGCGCTCGCTCAATGCCTTCTTGTCGATTTTGGCTCCCGTGCTTACCATACGGGCCGGATTCCACTGCAACTTCACAAACTCAGAGAGCGTCTTGGTCTCTACGTGCTTGAGGTCGCGATAACGATGTCGAGCCTCCTCCCATTGCTCCAACTGTCGATTGAAGAATCGGGAAATACTGCTATCTTCCATGATATCAGCCTTTCCCAACAGCATCTGCTGACGTGCCTTCAACTCCATGGTGCGCAAACGGTCTTTATAAAGATTATTGGCGTTCACCTTTTCTATACTAAGGGCAGCATCAGAGTTTCCTCCCCAGCGACGACAGAGGTAGAGTTCCTCATAGATTCTGCCGATGCGGTAGCGGCGAGAGAAAGCCAAGCCCATCGCATAGTCCTCGCCATAGCTGGTATTAGGAAACGGTATCTGTCTAGCCAACGGGGTAAAGAAAGCACGAGGAGCGCCTAATCCATTGATGCGCAAGGCATTGTTGCATCCATTCTCCTCGGTCCACTCCTTATGGTCGATAAGTCCAGGAGGAAGGGTCTGCAGCTCGAAGTTGCACATACGATAAGAACCCACAATCATCGCAGCCTTCTGCTGATGGAAAGCATCTACTATCTTCTGCAGTGTATCGGTAGAAGAATAGAGGTCATCGCTATCGAGCTGAACGGCAAACTTTCCGCAAAACTCGCTAGAGATGGCCAGATTCCAGCATCCACCTATTCCAAGGTCTTTGCTTGCAGGTTGGAGCAGGAAGAGACGTGGACTATCAGCTATTTTCTGCACGATTTCACCGGTACGATCGGTAGAATGATTATCTACGACGATGACGTTGAACTTGAAATTGGTCTTCTGGCTCATTGCACTAAGCACAGCGTCTGCGATGGTCTTCTCTCTATTGAAAACTGGGATGATGACAGATGCCTCATATTCAAAGTCCTGCTCATCAAAATTCGGCTGACGATAGTAACAGGTATCAATCAGAGCGCCCAATTTGCCAAGATGCTGGGTACAAGCCTTTTCCATTTCTATCTGCACCTCCCTGTTACGAGGATTCACATAGTCAAACTGCTTCTCACCGCTCTTGCGATTGTCTCTCTCAGTCTCGGTATAGAGATACTCATTGATATGGAAGATTTCTCCTACTCGACTCAGATAAAGTCTCAGGTCGTAGAGACCTGCATAAAGGTATTCCTGACGATCGCGCTGAGCTACATAATCACGGAGAGCCTGTGCCTTGATGAGCCAGAGGCTTCCAAAATCAAAATCATCACGGAGTGAACCCTGCTGATAGTCGATTACAGGATGCTTTTCCAACTTAGAAACTCTCAGTGATTTCTCCTGCTCAGAAGCATCTTCCCCCAATGAAGCCTGGAACTTGGCTGTTTCCTCCTCATCCAACACCTTCGTATAATGGTCGGAGTAAACCATCACAGCTCCCGTGTCATCAGCCACACGGAGAAAACGCTCCAATGCGAGATTGCCCCATTGGATATCTGTATTTTTGGTACAGATCAACACATAGTCGGCATCGGTGTTCTCAGCGATGCTCTCTACAGTGTTAGAACTCTCAAGGCGGTCAACGGCAATGAAGGTGCAACCTTCCGGCACCGGATGCTGGGCTGCGAAGTCAGCGCTCACCAGGAGGTTGATATGCTGTACTGTTTTGTCTTCGTGAAGATCTATGGTCGTAAATCTAGCTTCCTGTAGGTCGTCACAAGGCAAGAAAAGATCAATTTTTTCTCTCATTTTCACCTTATTTTAGCTTATTATATTAAAATATGTGGCAAAGATACGAATTTTTCAGCAAAAAAGCGTATCTTTGCAGTATGAATAATGAAAAAAAATATCTTTTAGGTCTTACACTTGCTGAATTGAAGCAGGTGGCTAAGGATCTCGGCATGCCTGCCTTCACCGGCGGGCAGATGGCGAAGTGGCTCTATGAGCAGCACGTAAAGAGCATTGATGAGATGACCAACATCTCGAAAGCCAACCGTGCCAAACTCGCTGCCGAATACGAAATAGGATGCGCAGAATTCTCTGACGCACAATACTCTGTGGATGGTACAATCAAGTATCTCTTCCCTACCCGAAGCGGCAAATTCGTAGAAACGGTGTATATTCCTGACAAGGACCGTGCCACCCTCTGCGTTTCATCACAGGTGGGCTGCAAGATGAACTGTCTCTTCTGCCAGACAGGAAAGCAGGGATTCGAAGGCAGTTTGCCTGCTGGCGACATTCTGAACCAGATTTATTCGCTGCCTGAGGTGGATAAGCTCACCAATATCGTATTCATGGGACAGGGAGAGCCGATGGACAATCTCGACAATGTGCTTCGTGCCACAGAAATTCTCACCGCCGATTACGGTTGGGCGTGGAGTCCGAAACGAATCACTGTAAGTTCTGTGGGCGTGAAGAATAAGCTGAAGCGATTCCTGGAAGAGAGCGAATGCCATGTGGCAATTTCAATGCACGACCCGATACCATCAGAACGTGCAGAACTGATGCCTGCTGAACGCGGAATGGGTATAGAACAGGTGGTAGAGCTTCTGAAGAACTACGATTTCTCTCATCAGCGCCGCCTGAGTTTCGAGTACATCGTATTCAAGGGAGTGAACGACAGTATGCAGCATGCCAAGGCCATCATCAAACTGGTGAAGGGGCTTGATTGCCGTTTCAATCTCATCCGCTTCCATCAGATTCCCGACATCCCGCTGCAGGGGGTGAACGATGAGAAGATGGAGCAGTTCCGTGATTACCTCACTTCCCATGGTGTTTTTACCACTATCCGTGCTAGCCGCGGCCAGGACATCTATGCAGCCTGCGGTCTGCTCAGCACCTCGAAAAAGATCGGAGAAATCCGACATCATGAGGATGAGAAGCAGAAAGAAGAGATGTAGAGAGAATAACATAATGGTGAGAAAAACGATAACGTTCCTTTTCCCGTTCTATCTTATATTCGTTCTCCTGACAAGTTGCGATATAACAGGTAAGAACAGGAAAAAGCCAGCCAGCACGGGACAACCTTACGAGGTGGTACTCGAGGGTGATACCGACAGCATCGTAACAAAGATGCTGACGGAGGATGTGACAGGACTGCCCCAACCTGAACCACTCTGCCGACTGATTCAGGTAAAAAAGGGCAAGACACAGGGCAGTTATCTGCTCGTCAGAACCCGAATCGTCGTGAATATCGGAGAGCGGGATTTCTCCGTCAGGCTGAGCCACGATGAAAATGCTGCACCGCAGAATATCATCCGCATTACAGCCCGCTCGGTACAGCAGTTGCAGGAAAAGCTCAATGGCGAAAGACTCCGCCAAATCGTGAATGAGGTAGAGTTGAAACATCTGGCAGATATCATCTCCTGCAACCCCAGCAAACAAAACAAGGAGATGCAAGACGAAATCAAGAAGATGTTTGGAATAGACATGAAGATTCCGATCTCGATGAACGCCAGCAAAAAAGCAAAAGACTTCATCTGGATCTCGAATAATGCAAGTACAGGAATGCAAAACCTACTCGTGTTTAAAGTGAAGAGTGAAGAACGAAGAATGAAGAATTCAAATGCAGTTCCTGCAGATGATAAAGCTCAGATAGACAGCATTCTTCGAACCAACATGCTCGGCGAAACCGACAGCATGTATATGGAGATTCCAGTTCTTTCAAAAAGAGGGCTCTGGGAGATGAAGGGGGATGCCATGGGAGGACCTTATGTCATGCATCGCATTCATAAGTCAACAAGCCAAGCAGAAATTCAGCAAGGCTACGACCTCTACATCATCGGCTTCGTCTATGCTCCAGAAATGAAAAAGAAAATATTAATCAAGCAGCTCGAAGCTGCGATTTCTACTATAAAATAAGTATTAATGGACAACAAGAAAATCAGGGTGGCTATCACCCACGGAGATACCAATGGTATCGGATATGAACTCATTTTTAAGGCATTCAGTGAGCCAGAGATGTTGGAGTTTTGCACCCCAATCATCTATGGTTCACCTAAAGTGGCAGCTTATTATCGCAAGGCGATGAATCTGCCAGCCCAGTTCTCTATCATCCAGAAAGCAGAAGATGCTGAAGATGGACGTATTAACCTCCTCGCAGCCGTAGATGAAGAGGTTAAGGTAGATATGGGACTTCCTACTGATGAATCAGGAGCTGCAGCCATCAAAGCACTCGACCGTGCTATGACCGACTATCGCAACAATCTCTATGATGTCTTGATTACAGCACCAGTAAGCAGTCAGAACGTCAAGATAGAAGGATATACCTTCAAGGGACACAAGGAGTACATCGAAACATGCATCGGCGACCGCAACAGTTCCCTGAGCATCCTCATCGGAGACGACCTCCGTATCGCAGCTATCACAGAAAAGACACCTTTGGCTCAAGTAGCTGGTGCAATCAGTCAGGAAAGTATCGTGAGCAAGACAACAGTGCTCTGGCAGACATTGAAGCGCGACTTCCTCATCACCAATCCACGTATCGCCGTACTAGCCCTGAATCCTAGCATCAACGAGGAACAGAGCTGCGGCAAAGAGGAACGCGAAATCATCATCCCGGCTATCGACCACCTTGCTGACAAGGGAATCCAGGCGTTTGGTCCTTACCCTGCAGACGAATTCTTCGGCAGCGGTTACTTCAGCGAATTCGATGGAATCATGGCAATGTACTACGATCAGGCTACCGTGCCATTCCATGCTCTCTACAACGAGGATGGCGTGCTCTACACTGCAGGCTTGCCACTCATCCATACCGCAGCCAACACAACTCCCTGCTACTTCATGGCAGGCTGCAACGAGGCAGACCCAACATCATTCCGCCATGCTATCTTCACGGCACTCGATGCTTTCCGCCATCGCGAAACAAGCGACGAGGTGGGTACAAACCCGCTGCCAAAACTCTATCACGAGAAGCGAGACGAAAGTGAAAAGGTTCGCTTCTCTATCCCAAAGAAGCATGCTCCATCTCCATTCCCTTCTAAGAACGGAAAACAGGGAGCACCAAAGGGTAACGAGCAGAAGGAGGTGCAGAACAATGCTCCAAGAAACAATGAGCAGAAGGAGGTACAGAACAATGCTCCAAGAAACAACGAGCAGCAAAACAACAACCAGAAAGCTCAACAGCCAAACAAGCAGAAGGCTGCACAGACTGCAGCAGCACTCTCAGCTGTTCTCTCTGCAGTTCAGGCTGGTCAGAAGCCAGCTTCTAAGGAGTAAAAAACAAGACGAAAACTGCTACAGAAACTTATGAATTTCCAGCAGCAGGACAAGTCCTATATAAGACTATAAATTAGGGAAAAAGAGCAGAAAGATAGGCGAAAAAGTTAAAAATCACCTATTTTCTGCTCTCCATAACCTATTTTTGGACGAAAAAAGCAGATAATTCAAAAAAAATATGTAATTTTGGCAGCTAAATGGATAATTCCGAACTTCAAAAGATAAAACAACGATACAATATCGTCGGAAATAGCGACGGATTGAATCATGCTCTCGATGTTGCCTTACAGGTGGCACCGACAGACCTTTCCGTGCTCATCATCGGAGAAAGCGGAGTGGGTAAGGAAATCATTCCAAGAGTCATCCACGACAATTCTCCACGAAGAAGAGAGAAATACTTCGCCATCAACTGCGGCAGCATCCCAGAGGGAACCATTGACAGCGAACTCTTCGGACACGAAAAGGGTTCCTTCACTGGAGCTATCGGTGAAAGCGAAGGTTACTTCGGAATAGCCAACAAGGGAACCATCTTCCTCGATGAGGTAGGAGAACTCCCTATCCAGACCCAAGCCCGACTGCTTCGTGTGCTGGAAACTGGTGAATATATCCGAGTAGGAGGTACAGAAATCCGAAAGACCAATGTTCGTATCGTAGCTGCCACCAATGTGAATATGCGCAAGGCTGTGAGCGAAGGAAGATTCCGCGAGGATCTCTACTATCGTCTCAATACGATTCCTATCCAAATGCCTCCTTTGCGCGAACGTGGCGGTGACATACTCTTGCTCTTCCGTCTCTTTGCCATGCAAATGGCTGAGAAATACCACTTGCCGAAAATCTCGCTTTCGGAAGATGCCAAGCAACTGATGTTGAAATACAAGTGGCCGGGAAACGTACGACAGCTCAAGAATATCACAGAGCAGATGTCGGTACTCTCAAAAGAAAGAGAAATCGGACTGGATGCACTTCTCCAATTCATCCCAAAAGATGAGGAGAGTACACAGCTGGCCCCGATTCCTCAACAGAGTGTAGGGCAGCACAGTTATGAAAGCGAACGAGAAATTCTCTATAAGATTCTGTACGAATTGAGAGGAAACGTAAGCGACTTGAGACGCGAAATGAACTCGTTGAGAAAACAACTTGATGAAGCGCGCGGACTGAACGGTGCCCAAGGGTTCTCTCAATCACAACCGATAGACAACAGTATCATACCCGCAAACTATCCAATAGATGTGACACCATCTCGTACGTCGGATATCATACAGTCGCACTCGGATATGCTGAACTCTCATTCAGACCTGATACATTCCCGACCAGAAGCTCAGGAAGTAGAGGCAGAGGAAATCAAGGATTTCGACAACAAAGAGATGAGCGAGAACGAATCGCTTAACCTCAACAAACTCGGCAGACAGATGATAGAAAAAGCATTGGAGAGAAACAATGGCAATAGAAAAAAAGCAGCCGACGAATTGGGAATCTCCGACCGCACCCTCTATCGAAGAATCAAGAAATACGGGCTCGGAAATGATTAATGACTCATTGCTGGGAAAGACAATAATAATAAAGAATAAAAATATGAAGCACTTACGCGCGTACCTATATATAATAGGCATCATATTGGTAATGGGAACTACTGCTGCCTGCTCCGTAAGCTACAAATTTAACGGAGCCAGCATTGACTACACCAAGACCAAGACCATCCAGTTGGCTGACTTCCCTATCCGAAGCTCGTATGTTTGGGGACCTATGGGTCCGATGTTCAACAATGAGCTGAAAGACAAGTTTGCCAGCAACACTCAGCTGCGCCAGGTTTCCCGAAACGGAGATTTGAAGATTGAGGGAGAAATCACCCAATACTCACAGCGTAACAAGTCGGTGAGTGCAGAGGGATATTCTGCACAGACCGAATTGAGCATTACAGTGAACGTCCGCTTCACCAATACCAAAAACCACAACGAGGACTTCGAGCGACAGTTTACCTCCGCCAAGACCTACGATACCACAAAGAGCCTGGCATCAGTGCAGGAAGAGCTGGTTACCCAGATGGTAAAGGATTTGGTTGATCAGATATTCAATGCAACTGTAGCTAACTGGTAAAAAATTCAATGTTCAAAGAAAAAAGCAAAACATCGTGGAATTAAATAGATTAATACAACATCCTGAGGAAATGGACCGAGAGACGCTCTACGACCTACGTGCGCTCTTGGCTCTTTATCCGTACTATCAGACGGCTCGCCTGCTGATGTTGAAAAACCTATACCTGCTCCACGACCCCAGCTTCGATGAAGAACTTCGCCGAGCAGCCATCTATATCTCCGACCGCAAAGTCATCTTCCAGATGATAGAGGCAGCTCACTATCAGCTCAAGCGTACCCAGAATAAGCCACAAGGTATGGGCATTCTTGATGCCAAGAAGAAAGAAGATCGTACCAGCAGCCTCATCGACCACTTCCTCGACTCCATCCCTACCGATGCTGAGGAAAACGAGAAGAAGAAAGAGAAACGCAAACCTACACCAGCAGATGCAGCAGTAGATTACGTATCATATCTGATGGAGATGGAGACAGAGACAGAACAGAAGATGGAGCAACCATCCCGTACAATCAGTCTCATCGATGACTTCATCGAAGAAGGTGGTTTTAACCTGGAAAAGATTAACGGCACAGAGGAATCTGAACCAAAATCATCAGCAGACACAGAGCCTGCAGAAGCAGCTCCTCATAATGAGTCTAGCGATAATGGCGGAATCTTTACAGAAACCCTTGCTAGAATCTACATCAAGCAGGGAAAGTATGAGAGAGCCTATCAGATTATCGATCGCCTGCATAAGCAACACCCACAAAAGAGTGCCTATTATGTAGATCAACTAAGGTTCCTGGAGAAGCTGATACTGAATGCTAAGAAATAATATGCTCTGCAAAGGGATAAAAAGTAAATAAATAAAATAATAATAATAAAACTAGTTTTAAAATTAAAAAATGGCTTACACATTATTTGTAGTATTAATCGTCCTGGTTTCAATCCTGATGGTTCTCATCGTGTTGATCCAGGAGTCAAAGGGAGGTGGATTGGCATCTAACTTCTCTTCAACCAATTCCATCATGGGTGTACGCAAGACTACCGACATCGTAGAAAAGATTACATGGGGTCTCGCAGCTCTTATGGTAGTAATCAGCATTGCTTGCGCATACGTTGCTCCGCAGGCAACAGGCGAAAATAGCGTTATGGAGGGTGCAACTCAGGAGCAGACTGCTCTTCCTGCCATGCCAGGTGCTAGCAAGGATGCAGCAGCAGGTGCTCAGAAAGCGGCTCCTGCAGCAGGTGCAGATGCTCAAAAGGCAGCTCCAGTAGTGCCAAATGGCCCTGCTAAATAAAAAAACAGAAAAAAGGTACGAAAAAATTTGGTGGAATCATTTTTTTTTCGTACCTTTGCACCCGCTTACAAGAAAATGGTGGACGTAGTTCAGTTGGTTAGAGCGTCAGATTGTGGTTCTGAATGTCGTGGGTTCGAGTCCCACCTTCCACCCAACTTTTCCGGATAAGCAAAACATACCAATATGGTGGACGTAGTTCAGTTGGTTAGAGCGTCAGATTGTGGTTCTGAATGTCGTGGGTTCGAGTCCCACCTTCCACCCAGGATAAACCCTGCAAGATTTATTTCTTGCAGGGTTTCTTGTTATATTATCATATTAATTCTTGATATATCTACAGTTAAGGTATAGACTACGAAAAAGCCTGCTAAGAGAAAAAACTCCTAGCAGGCTTGTTTATATACAGCAATCAATATAAATGATTATCTGATAACCTTTACCTCGCCGTTCTTAGCTATCTTAACGATACTTGAAGGCTGGTGAGGCTTATGCTCCTGACGACGGGTCCAGCACACGTAATCTACCGCATTCAGAATCTCTTCTGAAATATCACGATAGTTCTGAGCTGCAGGCTCGCCACTTACATTGGCACTTGTACTTACGATAGGCTTCTGGAAACGATAGCAAAGCTGCTTGCTGAACTCCTCGTAAGTAACTCTCATTGCCAAACTACCATCTTCTGCGACAAGATTATTAGCCACACTGTTCGCATCATCCAAGATAATGGTAGTAGGCTTAACAGGCATAGCCGCATCAATGAAATCCCAAGCCACCTGAGGCACATTACGGAAATAACGAGCCATACGATCTGCCGAGTCAATGAGGCAGATAAGCGCCTTAGAATCATCGCGCTTCTTAATCTCATATACTTTCTTCACAGCCTCAGGATTAGTAGCATCACAACCGATTCCCCAAACTGTATCTGTAGGATAGAGAATCACTCCACCCTTACGCATGCATTCTACTGCATTCTTAATATCCTCTTCTTTAGTCATTTTCTTAACTGTTTGAAAATTGAACCCTGAAATTTAAATCTAAATTACCGTAATCCAGCATCAGAATCTGGTGCTTTCTGACATTCGTAATATGCAATATCCTTCATTCCATTGAGGAAGGCAGAAGCTTCCATACGCTTTTTACCTGCAAGCTGCAACTCATAGATATTGAGCCAATGGTCGATACAAGCTATCTGCAAATGTCCGTCTTCTATTCTGAAACATCCTACAGGTGCCATACCTCGCGAGTCTTCGCTAACTGTAGTCTTGAAAATCTTAAGCACCTGCTCTTTCACAGCATCTTTCTTCTTGATGTTGGTCCAGGCACCCGGATATGGTGAGAGACCACGTATGAAATCGTGTACCTGTTTAGCAGGCTTGTGGAAATCAATACAGCAAGTATCCTTGAAAATTTTAGGAGCAGACTTGAGCTCTACACCTTCACCAATGAATTCTTTCTGAGCAATACTCGAAATATTACCATCTGATGCAATCAGCTGATCGATGGTTTCCAAAGCAATTTCAGCACCTAAATGCATCAATCCATCATATACATACTCTACATTCGCCTCGTCCGGAATAGGGAAACGCTTCTGCATGATAATGCGACCTGTATCTATATCGTGATCAAGGAAGAAAGTAGTAACACCCGTCTCTGTCTCACCATTGATAACAGCCCAATTGATAGGAGCTGCACCGCGGTACTGTGGCAACAAGGCAGCGTGAACATTAAAGGTACCAAACTTTGGCATTGCCCATACAACCTCTGGCAACATCCGGAATGCCACCACTACCTGCAAGTCTGCTTGATAGCTCTTAAGTTGTTCCAGGAAATCGGGATCCTTCATCTTCACAGGCTGAAGCACTGGCAGTCCATGCTCTACAGCATACAGCTTCACCTGAGAAGGCTGCAAAGTGTCCTGATGTCTGCCCACAGGCTTATCAGGCTGCGTAACCACAGCCACCACATTGTAGCCGCCCTCTACAAGGCGCTTGAGGGATTCCACAGCAAACTCTGGGGTTCCCATAAATATGATTCTTAAATCTTTCTTTGTCATACTGTTCATTATTAATATTATTACTCTGCAGATATATCTGCCACAATGTGTCGATATACTTCATACACCTTGGTACGACTGATATAGCCCTTCAGAACGCCATTAATATCTACTACTGGCAACTGTGCGGCATCAGTCTTATCAAACTTCTGCATCACCTCATCCATCCTCTCGTTCTCACTAATTACGGCAGAAGGCTGCAACATAAGCTGTTTTACATTGAAATGCTTATAGAGTTCGGTTCGGAATATGATATGACGAATCTTAGTAATATCGATAACTCCCAGCAAGACACCCGCTTCATCGAGCACAGGCAAGAAGTTATTATTACTTCGACTAATCTCGCTCACCAGTTTTTCCATCGGCAAATCTTCCTTGATTGGATGATAATCCTTCTCAACCAAGCTCTGCATACTCATCAGAGTGAGCGCTGCACGATCAATATGGTGCGTGAGAAGTTTGCCCTCTCTAGCCAAACGCAAGGCATAGATACTGTGACTCTCAAAGATACTGATGGTAAGGAGCGAAGATATGCACACAATCATAAGTGGCATAAAAAGCTGATAACCACCTGTAAGTTCGGCGATAAGGAAAATACCTGTAAGTGGAGCATGCATCACGCCCGTTATCAATCCTGCCATTCCCATCAAGGTGAAATTCTGCTCCGGCACATAAACACCTACCTCATAGACATTCCAGAGTCGGGCAAAGAAGAAACCTGCAAATCCACCGATGATAAGAGAAGGTGCAAAGGTTCCACCACATCCTCCACTACCATTGGTTGCCGAAGTGGCAAAAACCTTGGTAAAGGTCACCAAGCCGATATAGAGAATCAGCAGATTTTGATGACCAGAGAAAAGAGAACGGTTCATCACCTGCCCCCACTCTGCCTCATTCTGACCCTTGAGAAGCACATTTACAGCCGAATATCCCTCACCATAAAGAGAAGGAAGAAGGAATATGAGCGAACTGAGAATGAGTCCACCAAAAACCAACTTACAATAAGGATGATTCTTCATCTTGGCAAAAAGCCCCTCACACCATGACATCGTGCGCATAAAGTAAAGACTCATCAAACCACAGAAGATACCCAACAAGATACATGCTGGCGTACGATTCAACTCCCATGGATTGGTAAGAGTAAAATCGAAAAGCGAACTGTCACCCATAAAGATATAGGTAAAACAGGTAGCAGTGACACAACTGATAAGGATTGGCAGAAGTGAAGCCATACTAAGATCAACCATCAGTACCTCGAGGGTGAAGACGAGTCCTGCGATTGGAGCCTTGAAGACTCCTGCAATAGCTGCACTGGCTCCACAGCCCACCAGCAGAATCATGGTCTTCTTATCCATACGGAAAATCTGTCCGAGATTAGAACCGATGGCAGAACCGGTAAGCACAATAGGTGCCTCGGCTCCAACAGATCCACCGAAACCAATGGTAATACCAGAAGCTACCACCGAAGACCAGCAGTTATGTCCTTTTAATCGAGAGTTCTTGGTCGAGATGGCGTAAAGCACACGGGTAATACCATGCGAAATATTGTCCCTCACCACATACTTGATAAAAAGTGAGGTAAGATAAATACCAATAATAGGGAAAAGCAGAAAGAGCAGATTATAACTGCTCTGCTGGAACCCGGAAGTAAGCAGCACCTGTATTTCATGCACGATACCATGCAGGAAGAAACCTGCTACAGAAGCGAGCAAACCTATCACAAAAGCAAGGATAAGAGTCATCTGGCGGTCGGAAATATGTTCCTTCTGCCAAACAACGAATCTTTCTATCCTGCCTTGTTTGTATTCTGATAACTCTTCATCCATCATACTTTTGTTATTTTAGAATTCCGATGTAAAGTGGAATTTGATATGTTCGAAGTCTTGCTGAGCCATACTCAACACATAGCCAGAATCAGCGAGGAACACATCGCGGCCCTCAATATCCTTTGCCATATACTGATACTTACGCTTCTTGAAGTTCTCCAATTCCTTCTCATCGTCAGCTTCAATCCAACATGCCTTATGCAAATGAACAGGCTCCCAACGGCACTTGGCATTGTACTCGTTCTCCAAGCGATACTGGATAACCTCGAACTGCAACTGGCCAACGGTACCCACGATGCGACGACCATTGAACTGGTTGATGAACAACTGTGCCACACCCTCATTCATCAACTGCTCCAAACCCTTCTGGAACTGCTTGCTCTTCATTGGGTCATCGTTCTCAATGTACTTGAAGAGAAGTGGAGAGAACGATGGCAATCCACGGAAGTGAATCTTCTCGCCCTCAGTCAGAGTATCACCAATCTTGAAGATGCCGTTGTCTGGCAAACCAACGATATCGCCAGGATAGGCCTCATCGATGGTACTCTTACGCTGCGCCATAAACTGGGTAGGTGAAGAGAAACGTACGGTCTTGTCGAGACGTACATGGTAGTAAGGCTGGTTGCGCACAAACTTACCAGAACAAATCTTGCAGAATGCAATACATGAACGGTGGTTAGGGTCGATATTTGCAGTAATCTTGAAGATAAAGCCAGTAAACTTAGGCTCTTCTGGTTCCACCATACGCTCCTCTGCCTTTGTTGGCTTTGGTGATGGAGCAATCTGCACGAAGCAATCCAAGAGTTCCTGCACACCGAAGTTGTTCAAGGCAGAACCAAAGAATACCGGTGCCACTTCTGCTGAACGATAGGTCTCCACATCAAACTCGGGATAAACGCCATCCACCAATTCCAGTTCTTCGCGCAACTGATTTGCCTCTCGCTCACCTACTCGCTCATCAAGTTCCTTAGACTGAATATCTACCTCAACCTTCTCAGTAACACGTTGTTTATTAGGTGTAAAAAGATTGAGCTGATGCTCATAAATATTGTAAACTCCCTTGAAGCGAGCACCCTGACCGATAGGCCAAGACAAAGGGCGAACAGAAATCTTCAACTCTTCCTCCAACTCATCAAGAACATCGAATGGGTCACGACCCTCACGGTCCATCTTATTGATAAAAATGATAACAGGAGTATTGCGCATACGGCACACCTCCATCAACTTACGGGTCTGTGCCTCAACACCCTTAGCCGAATCGACCACGATGATAGCAGAGTCCACCGCGGTGAGAGTACGATAAGTATCCTCGCAGAAATCCTGGTGTCCCGGAGTGTCAAGAATGTTTACCTTATAAGGTTCTCCACTCTGTCCGTCAGGCAGATAGTCGAACTCCATCACAGAAGTTGATACGGAAATACCACGCTGCTTCTCGATATCCATCCAGTCAGAAGTAGCAGTCTTACGAATCTTATTATTTTTAACGGCACCAGCCACCTGAATCTGTCCACCGAAGAGCAGGAACTTCTCGGTCAATGTTGTCTTACCAGCATCAGGGTGAGAAATGATGGCAAACGTTCTTCTTCTTTCAATCTCTTTCATCAATAATATATATTATAATATGTATATCCTAAAAAAAATAAATACTACTCTCTAATTACTAAAAAATATTTGTTACGCCAGCAGATTACATATCGTCATCTTCAAACTTCAAGCCTTCAGTACGATCCTTGATATAGTAATCACTGAGCAATCCAACGAAGATTGAGATTTCCTTGATAGCTTTCTCTGTTTCAGGGGTAATCTCCTTCTTTTGCAATCTGAGCATCATTACTCCGTAAAGTGCATCAAGACAGGTCTCAACCTCATTAATATCCTTATCACCACGATTGCGCAACTCTACAATAAAAGGCAACACCTTGTAATACTCAGCATTGTAAATAGGGAACTTCGAACTCTGAAGGAGTCTGCCGTGCAGATCGACGACATCCTGCAACAACACTCTATTAATGTCAAGATGCCCGCTCTCACGCTTACCTTCTTCATTCATCATACGAATGAGATTTCCAAACCAATCGAGCTCCTCGTCTTTCTGCTCAGGAGTGAAATCGAATCGTTCGATATAGTTTTTCTTAATCACCGGCAGCGAGCATCCGTAGGCACGAATGATATCCTCTATCTGCCACATATATAAGAGGTATTCTGCAATACTTTCTTTTCTTAATTTCTGTGCTACAAACATAACTTAAAATTCTGGTAAATGATAAAGATTAAACATCGTTCCAAAAAGAGCGATGATCGAGAAAATAATCACGATACTTCCTATTACCTTATTGATGATAAGGATTCCATTAGTATCAAACTTACCTCTGATCTTATCGACGAGCCAAGTGAGTCCAAACCACCACAACAAGGCACCAAACATAATGCTCAGATATCCCATACCCATCTCTAGCGGCATATCCGGAACCACAAAGGCAAACTGTGCAAAGGTAGCCATAAAGAGAAACACGATGAGCGGATTACTCAAGGTAACCAGGAAAGCCGTAATTCCATTATGCCATAAAGTACCCTGCTTATTGCTCGACTTATGCATATTCTTCATCGGATTACTCTTGAAACAATAGATTCCGAACACCAGCAGCAATACACTACCGAAAATCTGCAGGTAGAACTTGTTCTGTGCATTATTCACAAAGTCCATCACGAAACTCATACCTAGACCCGTGAAGAGTGCATATACGATATCACTGCACGCAGCACCAATGCCCGTGACGAACCCAAACCAGCGTCCCTTGTTGAGCGTACGCTGAATACAAAGAATGCCTACAGGACCCATAGGGGCGGAGGCAATCACTCCGATGATAATTCCTTTGAATATAAAGT
Organism: Prevotella sp.; assembly: GCA_022741625.1. Lineage (GTDB taxonomy): Bacteria > Bacteroidota > Bacteroidia > Bacteroidales > Bacteroidaceae > Prevotella. Next base: position 17,195 of record JAIINY010000002.1, read on the forward strand.
CAAGGATGTTTATCTCTATTGGAAATGCTAAACTCATTTTTCGTACATTATTCTATAACAGCGGGCAAAGTTACAAAAAAAAGGGCACATTTGCAATATTTTTGCCCAAAACTTCTAAAATTATACTTTTTTATACAAGAAAAAGTGGATATTTTCAAAAGGATTCATTATCTTTGCAGCATAAATAAACAATTCTAACTAATTTAAAAAGTAACATGACTGAAAATACATTAAAACCGTACGTTATTGGTTTAGACCTCGGCGGTACTAATTCTGTGTTCGGAATCGTTGATGCTCGTGGCGAAATCAAGGCAACAACAGCTATCAAAACTGGTGGTTATGATAAGGTAGATGACTATGTAAAGGCATCTGTAGAGGCACTCCAGCCAATCATCGAGACCGTAGGCGGTATCGAAAAGATCAAGGCAATGGGTATTGGTGCTCCTAATGGAAACTTCTATACGGGTGCTATCGAGTTTGCTCCAAACTTGGCTTGGGCTCACGATGGCGTTGTACCTTTGGCTGATATGTTCAGCAAAGCTCTTGGTATTCCTGTAGCTCTTACTAACGATGCCAACGCTGCTGCACTTGGCGAAATGACCTATGGTACTGCTCGTGGCATGAAGAACTTCATTGACATTACCCTCGGTACAGGTGTAGGTTCTGGTATTGTCATCAATGGTCAGATGCTCTATGGAAGCGATGGTTTCGCAGGTGAGTTGGGTCATGTTATCGTGGTTCCAGGCGAGGCTGGCCGTGTTTGTGGCTGCGGTAGAAGAGGTTGCCTGGAGACATACTGCTCTGCTACTGGTGTGGCTCGTACAGCACGCGAATTCCTGAAGACAAGCGATGAGCCTTCTTTGCTCCGCGAGATGGATCCTGAGAAGATTACCTCTTACGATGTCAGCGTTGCTGCCAGCAAGGGTGATGCTTTGGCCAAGCGCATCTACGACTTCACAGGCAAAATGCTGGGTGAAGCTTGCGCTAACTTTGCTGCATTCTCAGCTCCTGAGGCATTTGTATTCTTCGGCGGTCTCACCAAGGCAGGTGACCTCTTGATGAAGCCTTTGAAGGAGGCTTACGACAAGAACGTGCTCAAGATTTACAAGGGCAAGGCTAAGTTCCTCGTTTCTACTCTTGATGGCAGTTCTGCAGCTGTACTTGGTGCAAGTGCTGTAGCTTGGGATTTATAATATCTGATTATATGTTCTCTTATTAGAGTTCATTATATAAAAAGTAAAAAAGAGTTTGGGGTTCTTCAGGACATCAAGCTCTTTTTTTTTAACAATCATCGCAACATCACACATTTCAAGGTGCAAAGAAAAAGCTTTAGCCCCAAAGGACTAAAGCTCTAACCAATTTTGAATCATCTTTTTCCCATCAGGTGTCAGCACACTTTCAGGATGAAACTGAATGCCTCGAATATCATAATTCTTATGCTTGAGACCCATAATCTGACCATCATCACTTACAGCCGTAATATCCAGGCAATCAGGAAAACCACTTTTATCTACTACCCAGGAATGATATCTGCCAATCTCGATACGCTTAGGCAATCCTTCAAAAATAGGATCGTTACCAAACTGAGTACAAGGTGTTGCTACTCCATGATAAACCTCAGATAGATTGGTTAGTTTAGCACCAAAAGCCTCACCAATAGCCTGATGACCTAGACAAACTCCCAGCATCGGTTTTCTGCCTGCATATTTCCTGATCACATCCATCAGAAGTCCAGCCTCCGAAGGAATACCTGGTCCTGGGCTCAATATGATCTTGTCGAAACGCTCAAGCTCCGACAGCTGAAACTGATCGTTACGGAATACCGTAACCTCAGCCTCTAACTCCTTCAACAAATGTGCAAGATTATAGGTAAAGGAGTCATAGTTATCTATGATTACTATTTTCATCGTCATTATTTATTATTGATTATTTATTAGTGATTGTTCCTCACTAATCACTACCTAAAGCTTCTCAGCAATATGAATTGCCTTCGTCAAAGCTCCTAGTTTATTATTACACTCTTCCAACTCATACTGGTCGTTGCTCTTCGCCACGACACCACTTCCAGCCTGGAACCAGAGTTCGCTATTACGGCTAATAAAGGTACGAATTACAATAGCCTGATTCAAATCGCCGTTCAGTCCTATGAATCCGATACATCCACCATAAGCGCCACGATTGTGAGGCTCCAATTCAGAGATAATCTGCATCGCTCTCACCTTAGGCGCACCACTCAAGGTACCAGCAGGGAAAGTATCAATGAATTCCTTAATATGGTCAGCATTCTGATCCAATGTTCCGCTCACACGACTCACCAGATGAATCACGTGACTATAAAACTGCATATCCTTATAGAAATCCACCTTCACATTGTGGCAGTTACGGCTCAAATCATTTCGTGCCAAATCCACAAGCATGACATGTTCTGCATTCTCCTTCGGGTCATTACGGAGGAATTCTGCAGCCTTTCTATCCTGTTCCATATCACCCGTTCGTCGGGTCGTTCCTGCAATAGGATCAATGAAAGCCTTTTCTCCTACAATACGATTATGAGTTTCAGGTGAAGAACCGAAGATACGGAAGCCACCAAAATCGAAATAGAAGAGATAAGGTGATGGATTGATGCTGCGCAAGGCACGGTAGAGCTTGAAGTCATCCCCTTCATAACGCTGCACAAATCTTCGGCTCACCACAATCTGGAACACATCGCCACGCATACAATGCTGGATACACTTGCGAATATTCGCCTTGTGCTCCTCATCAGTAAGAGTAGAGGTTATTTCGCCTACCGGATGGAAATCATAAGGCTTCACATTTGCCTTGTTCACCGCCTTCATCAATGCATCCAACTCAGCATTGCCGACAGCCCTATTTGCCTCAGAAGTCTGATCATCATCAGCGGTTCTCTCTTCGCCATACCGTTCGCTCAAAGCGATAAGTTGCATCGTATTATTGAAATGATCAAACACGATGATGTCCTTATACATAATATAATAGATATCCGGCGCATCATTCTTTGCCATCGTGGTATCCTTTACAGGGATATTCTCGAAGTAGCGTACTGCATTAAAGGTCGTGAATCCATAAAGTCCACAGAAATTCTTCCCCTCTCCCTCTACATGGAAACTCTGGATGAACTCATTGAAAGCTTTCGAAATGGCGAGCTTACAATCTTCTCCCTTTCCTTCGCCAAAAGCTGGAAGTTGCTGTTTTTCAACACTGCCATCAGGATAAGTCTTGATAACCTCTCCATGACTCACGGCAATGCTAGCCAATGGATGTACACCTATAAAGGAACGGGAATTCTCAGAACCATGGTAGTCGCTACTCTCCATCAGAGCCGACTGGGGGTAAATATCTCTCAATCGCATATAAACTCCCACAGGCGTATAGAGGTCGGCGAGAATCGTGCGAGTTACTGTCGTATAATTAAACTTAGCCATTACTTCTCATTTCTAGTAAATCATTCCACATCATATTCTTTCAGGACTTAGAAATTTCCATATTCTCCAGCCATTTCCTTATGGCTCAAATAGGTTTCTACATCCTTGTCACCACGGCCAGAAACGGTCAAAACAACCACGTCGTCCTTCTTGAACTTCATTTTCTTCAAGGCAGCCACAGCATGTGCACTTTCAATGGCAGGTATGATACCCTCCATACGAGTCAGTTCATAACCGGCATAGATAGCCTCATCATCCTTGATGGCAAGTACATGACTTCTGCCTCTTGTTGCCAAGTCTGCATGCATAGGTCCAATACCCGGATAATCCAAACCGGCACTGATAGTGAAGGCTTCCTCAATCTGTCCATCCTCTGTCTGCATCACAAGCGTACGGGCACCGTGAATGATTCCCTCTGTACCACAATGCATGGTTGCAGCCGTGTAATTAGTATCAATACCATGACCGGCAGCCTCAGCCAGATAGATCTGAACCCGTTCATCATCGATATAATGATAGATGGTGCCTGCAGCATTGCTACCGCCACCAACACAAGCGATGAGGTAATCAGGATAATCGCGGCCAATCTTCTCTTCCAACTGCCATTTCAGCTCCTCACTGATTACGCTCTGCATCTTTGCAACAATATCAGGATAAGGATGAGGTCCCATCGTAGAACCTACGATATAGAATGTATCTTGTGGATGACAGCACCAGTCGCGGATAGCCTCTGAGCATGCATCACTCAAAGTCATATTGCCCGTACGGACAGGATTCACCTTGGCACCCAGCATCTTCATACGCTCCACATTGGTATGCTGGCGCTCCACATCGGTAGCACCCATAAAGATTTCACACTTCATATCCATCAAGGCACAGACGGTGGCAGTTGCAACCCCATGCTGTCCGGCACCGGTTTCGGCGATGATATGCGTTTTACCCATCTTCTTTGCCATCAGAATCTGACCGATGGTATTGTTAATCTTGTGCGCACCGGTATGATTCAGATCCTCACGCTTCAGATAGAGTTGGCATCCATACTTTTCGCTCATTCTCTTCGCAAAGTAAAGAGGGGAAGGACGGCCAACATAATCCTTCAGGAGCGCATAATACTCTTTTTTGAACTCCTCGCTCTCAATGATAGGCTTATAAGCCTCCTGAAGCTCAGTTACACACTTATATAAAATCTCAGGAACATAAGCTCCTCCGAATTTTCCAAAAAATCCTTTATCGTCAACTTGATACATCTTTCCTATAAAATTAAAAGGTTGAATTATTTTTTCAATGCTTCGAAAAGCAGGTCGAGTGCCTGGTCTGGATTGCCTACTTCATTGAGCAATGTCACAAACTTACTACCGATGATGGCACCTGCTGCGTTATCCTGTGCACTCGTAAGAGTCTGCTTGTTACTGATTCCGAAACCAATCATACGAGGATTACGAAGATTCATACCATTGATATGATTGAAATAAGCCAACTTAGCATCGCCGAAACTACTCTGGGCGCCCGTAATGCTGGCAGAGCTGACCATATAGATAAAGCCGTCAGTATGTTCGTCGATGAATCGGATACGCTCCTCACTTGTCTCTGGGGTAATCATCATGATAACGCGGATATCATATTTGTCAGCAATAGGCTTTACCACTTTCAGATAATCATCAAATGGAAGATCAGGAATGATAGTTCCACTCACACCACTTTCTACACAACTTTGGAAGAATTTCTCAATTCCGTAGTGCATGATAGGATTCAGATAGCCCATCAGCACGAGTGGCAACTGCACTTCATTCTTGATGTCCTTCAACTGAGCGAAGAGCTTCTTTACGGTCATTCCATTCTTCAAAGCCTTAGTACCAGCACTCTGAATGACAGGTCCATCTGCCAGAGGATCACTGAATGGGATTCCTACCTCTATCATATCTATTCCCTTGCGCTCCATCGCCTTAATCACATCACCCGTTCCTTCAAGGGTTGGGCAACCTGCGCAGAAATACAAGCTCAAAAGCTTGCGGTCTTTATTGTTTGCAAACAATGCATTTATCTTATTCATAATACTCTTTTTAAACTTCTTTGTTTTCTATATTTTCAAGAAATGTATTCAACTTCTCCACATCCTTTAAGCCCGGCTTCAACTCGAATTTCGAATTCAGATCGATTCCGATGCACTTTGGATGATGGAAGTTCCTGACTCTCTCTACATCCTCCGGCCCTATTCCACCACTCAAGATGAAAGGAACATCGCCATCGTAATTCTCCAAAACCTGCCAATCAAACTGCTGACCACTTCCACCCACCGTTTTACACTTAGTATCGAAAAGGAAGTAATCAACAGCGCCTACGTATTCCTTATATTTCTGGATATCCCCGGCTGTGGAAACGCTGATAGCCTTGATAACTTTCAACAAGCCATTCTGCTTATGAAGCAGTTCACAGAGTTCGCGGCTCTCATTTCCATGCAACTGCACGGCATTCAAATCAAACAGATGAATCTTATCAGAAATCAATCCAGCAGATTCATTGACAAAGACACCCACTCTGCAAACATTCTTATCTGCAGCCGTTCGATCCACAGATTGAGAAGCGAATCTCGGCGACTTTGGGTAGAAGATGAATCCCATCATATCCACCCCTAGCTGAGCCACCTTTTCTATATTCTCAGGCTCACGCATTCCACATACCTTTACTAACATCTGCCTATGATTTTAACTGATTGATAAATTGAGCGAGCGCCTCTCCAGGCTCAGCCTGTTTCATAAACTGCTCTCCCATCAGGAACCCCCTGAATCCACCTTCTTCTCTTAATCTAAGAACAGTCTGGGGCTGGGAGATTCCACTCTCACTCACTCTGCATACATCCTTCGGAAGCATTTCAGACAGTCGGAAACTGTTTTCCACATCCGTCACAAAGGTTCCGAGGTTGCGGTTATTGATTCCGTACATATCCGGTTCCAACTCTGCATATTCGAAATCACGTTCGCCATGCACTTCCAAAAGAACCTCCAATCCCAGCTGATGAGCCATTCGCATCAGATTTCTGCATTCTTCCTTGGAAAGACAGGCAGCAATCAGCAACACCGCCGAAGCTCCACAATATCGAGCCTGCAAGAGCTGATATTCATCTACCACGAAGTTCTTATATAATATAGGTAGAGTTACACCTACATGGCGAGCCTCCTGGATAAACTCATCATAGCCACCAAAGTAATCTATGTCTGTGAGGATACTCAGCGCCGTTGCCCCATTCTGCTGATAGCTTAGAGGAATGATACTGGCTTTTCCCTCTTCCTTGATCCAGCCTTTGCTAGGCGATTTACGCTTGAACTCGGCGATGATTCCAGTCTCCGACTTCATCAACGCTTCCTTCATGCTTCCACCCGGAACACATCCTTCATCCTCCTGCATCTTCTGCTCAGTGAGGGTAATCATCTGGCGGGGTTGGATAAAGCGTTTACGCTGTTCTATCTCGATTCTCTTGTGAGCGATGATTTCTTCTAAAATATCCATTTTCCTTAACTATTGAGTTCCACGAATTTCTTGAATGTAGCAAAAGCCTTTCCAGAATCAATGCTTTCGCGTGCAATCTCCACGCATTCATCGATGCTCTTCTTTCCCTTCTCCATCACCTGGATGCCGAAGGCTGCATTGGCGAGCACGATATTCTTCTGCGCTGGCAGGGCACGATTTTCGAGCACTGCATCAAAAATTTCCTTTGCTTCCTGCTCGGTAGCTCCTCCTCTTACCTCTTCTGGCTTGGCAATCTCGAAGCCCAGGTCCTGTGGTTTGAAGATTCTCTCGTAATTGTTGGTAGTAACCTTGAAATCACTGGTAAGTGAAATTTCATCATAACCATCAATACTGTTTACGATTCCGTAATCTATGCCGATTTTCTGGTAAACCTGATTATAGAGACGCATCTGGTCGAGGTTGGCAACACCGAGCAACTGGCATTTTGGCTGACTAGGATTAACCAAAGGCCCCAGGAGATTGAAGACGGTAGGAAACTGAAGTGCCTTGCGGATAGGACCCACAAACTTCATTGCCTTGGCGAAAAGCTGAGCGTGAAGATAAACGATTCCAGCCTCATCGAGAGAACGGTTGAGTTTATCAAGATCATCAGTAAACTGTACTCCGTGATTCTTGATAACATTGGAAGCACCACTCACCGAAGTTGCAGCGAAGTTACCATGTTTAGCCACCTTATATCCTGCACCAGCAATGACGAAACAAGAAGTAGTAGAGATATTGAAGGTATTCTTGCGATCACCACCAGTTCCTACAACATCGATATATCGGTCGCAATTGAGAATGGCAGGAACACCAGTCTCCAAAATACCATCACGGAAACCGAGAAGTTCATCTACAGTCACACCGCGCATCTGCAAACCAGTAAGCAGGGCTGTAATCTGTTCCTCGGGAAACTCACTCTGGGTAATTCCCAGGATAATATTCTTGGTCTCTTCACGGGTCAACTCCTCGTGGTTCAACATTCTGTTCAAGATATTCTTCATTTCCATAATCCTGTTCTCCTATATATTTTTATTTTGTTAATACTCTTTCAAGTAAGAATCATTTTCCGAAACTCCCCAGATATGTAAAAAGGGCCTGTCGTAAGTTACGGCAGGCCCTTAGTATATTTGGATTTGCATCCACACGGGTACTCGACTCACGACTTGCTAGATCTTGAGTTACGCCACCACCATGCTGTAGATACAAACGAGTTCATCATATTTTTAATTTTTTATTTTGTTTCTTTTAATTATAATTTGTTACTGGCATAGTCACTACAACTAACCGATTGCAAAATTACACTTTTCCTACGAAATAGCAAACTTTTTATCTAAAAATTAATCATTTTCACAGAAAAAAGTTCTTTTCCTCTTATTTTTCTCTTCATTTTTCCCCTTACACCTTATTATATATAAGTAATCGGAGTACTATTCACAAAAAAATATAAGCACCAGATATAATAAAACCACAAGGTCATCGTTTATGAATATATAAGCATCATGATGAGGAATCATTCCCATAACCGATGCCAATCAGAAACAGCATAGTATTAATCAATTCATAAAAAATATGCCTATGAAGCATTTATTTACTTCCGAAGAGATGAGACCATCTGCCAAGACCATCTATTTCATCAAACAGATGGCTTACACTTATCGCACATTCAAGAAGAATGAATCTTGCAAGGCGTATTTCATCAACTGATTGCAACATATAATCAAAGTAAAGAAATAAAAATGAAGACAATGGTTTCCCCTTCTCTCCTCTCAGCCAATTTCATTGACTTGAAGAGCGATGTAGAAATGATCAATAAGAGTGAAGCAGACTGGCTCCACATGGACATTATGGATGGTGTATTCGTACCCAACATCTCCTTCGGTTTCCCTGTATTGGAAGCCGTGGCGAAAGTTTGCACCAAACCTCTCGACGTACACTTCATGATTGTACACCCAGAGCAATACATAGAGCAAACCGCCAAGATTGGTGCCATGATGATGAATGTGCACTACGAGGCATGCACTCACTTACACCGTACTATCCAGCAGATTCATGCAGCTGGCATGAAGGCTGGCGTAACACTCAATCCTTCTACTCCTGTAAATGTCCTGGAAGATATCATCTGCGATGTGGATATGGTACTGCTGATGAGCGTGAACCCAGGATTCGGCGGACAGAAGTTTATAGAAAACACCATCAAGAAGGTACATCGCCTACGCAAGCTCATCAAGGAGAGCGGCAGCCATGCACTTATCGAGATAGATGGTGGTGTACAGGGTGAAACTGCCCCACGACTCGTACAGGCTGGAGCCGATGTACTGGTGAGTGGCAGCTACGTCTTCAAGAGTCCTGATCCTTGTGCAACTATTCACGACCTGAAAGAGTTGAAAAAGGAAGAGGACTAAAGATATTCCTATAAGCATAGAAATCGCAAGAAGATTAAACTTCCCGCTGATAAAACAGCGGAAAGTTTAGTCAAGCTGCAAGCTGATGTGATAGTCCTTCGCCATACGACGTAGGTTATGAAGCGCATAACGCATACGTCCCAGACTCGTATTGATACTCACATTCGTCAATTCAGCAATCTCCTTGAAAGTCAATTGCTGATAGAATCTCATATATATGAGTTCCCGCTGGTTAGGAGGCAGAAAATCCACCAACCGTCTCACATCGCTCAACACCTGGCTGCGCACGATTTCCTTCTCCACAAAACTATCCGTCACAGCATCTCCCTTCAGACGAGAAAGATCATTATCGTTATGCTGGTCGGTAAAAAGCAGATTTTTGGCATCACGATAGCCATCGACAATTACATTGTGAGCTATACGCATAAGCCATGAGACAAACTTACCATTAGGCGAATATTGCCCTTCTTGAAGTTTGACAATCGCCTTCACGAAAGTTTCCTGAAATATATCGTTCGCCAGCTCTTCATCATGTACGACAAAGAGAATGTAAGAAAACAGCTTTACCTCACAGCGGGACAGCAATAGGTCAAAAGCCTTATTGTCGCCCTCGACGTAAGCCAAGGCCAATTCTTCATCTGTCATTTGATTGAGTTTTCTCATTTCTTAATCCTTATTTTATCATTAAGTAAATGTCTAAATCGATAGGCGAATCTTTATTTGAAGTATTAATAATGTTAAATTTCACCGCAAAGATACACTTTTTTGTTAGAACAGCCAAATTTTTAACTAAAAAACTATCGAAAATATATCTTTTTTATGTATCTTTGTAATCAAATACAACAAACAAAATTTTTATTCATTAATCTCTGAAACAAGCAATGAACCGATTATTCAAGACATTACTATTGGCTTTGCTCATTCCTGTATGTACTTATGCATCAGGATGGAACGACGAAGAATGATACCAAACTCTACCCATTGGTTCGCACCTCTTGGGAAGGATTGGCATGCTGGAACTACTCACCATGCATCTACGCATACAAGGCTACAGACTCGGACAGGGTCTTCGTCCACAGCTCATCAACTTCGTACGCAGCGAGCGCATCCTTATTAAAGATGTAACGCTGCTCAACTCACCATTCTGGGTCATCCACCCATTACTCTGCAAGAACATCACGGTATCATGCGCAAGCAGCTACTCTCAAAAACACTCTTCACTCTTCACGAAAGCGCTACAAGTTTCTCATAGACAAGCATTTGAATAGGTGAAGAGTTATACCCCACTCTTCACCACTCATTCCCCCAATGTTTATCGGAGTTTCAGGCAAAATGGTGAAGAGTGAAGAGTGAAACCGAGAGTGGGATTTTTACAAGCAAAACTCTCCGCATGCAGCAGAAAGCCATAGAGCGAATCACTAGGATAGTCCTGTAGAAATCTTTCTCCCGACGTATCGTTTTTTGCCTGGTAATGGCACAATATTGCCCTTTACCGGGGCAATATTGTGCCATTACCAGGCAAAAAGAGAAACAAGGCACTTTCTAACCTGTAATAATAATCAGTGAGCCTGCCTCAGAAATAGGAAAAGGCAAAGCTTCTCATAATACGGATGGTGTTGCCATCTGGGTACCATACGTCAACATCTACAACTGCAATATCAGTAATGGAGATGATAACGTGGTTTGCGAATAGGTGATCCTTTCACGATGCGTGAAGGCAAGTGGATTGGTGCGAAACTCGGTTTCTTCAACACCCGCACCACCAAGAAGAACGATGCAGCCTTCTTCGATATCGACTGGATTCATTTTGAAAAATAACGCTAACAGAGAAATACTTTATCCAAAGTATTTCTAAAAAAAAGGTCCCCCTCACTGCTCAACACGAGCCGCAAGGGAGACTAAAAGTTATGAGTAATCTAAAATTCTAAGCTTACTTCTCTTCTGCAGCCTCAGCAGGCTTTTCTGCTGCCTTCTTGGCTGTAGTTCTCTTGGCTGGTGCCTTCTTGACAGCAGACTTCTTGGCAGCAGGCTTCTCAGCACGAAGCTTTGCTACCTCCTTCTCAATCTTCTCTATCTTAGCCTGGAGACGGGTAATCTCCTTGTCCTTCATCTCGATTTCCTCATCCTGGTTGGTGATGGTGGTAAGAAGACCCTCCAACTGATCATTATCAACATCAGCAGGATAGAGATCATTTACTCGGTTGATGAAGTCACCAAGAATATTCATATAGTTGGTGAAGGCATCGAACGGACTGGCATAGATACCTCTGTCAAGACCTACGTTGCTAGGCTTGGTGGTCATGAAGCGGAAGTTATTGCTAGCCTGGAGATAATCCCAGTCCTGATTGATACGTGGATCATTGGCGATACGTACACGGTCAGCTACGCTATAAAGCTTGTTGAAAGCCTCGCGCTGCATTGGGTTACCGAGCCAGGAACTTACGTCACGCTCCTCATCTACCCAACTCAATGTATCAGGTACATTGATCTCGCCAACAGACTTGATCTTCTTGCAAATCTCTGTAGGAGTAGAGAAAGTAATGCCACGCTGCTTAGCACACTCTGGCAAAGCCTTCATAAACTCAAGGATATTGCTTGACAATGGCTGAGCAATACCAAGAGCCGACAACTCCATGAAGATATTGATAACCTGCTCCTCCTCTGGGAATGAAGCAATGTCGTTCATATAGTTATCTGCGAAGAGTGGATAACCCTCCCAGTCGCTGTTGGCGAAACGCAAAGAGATATCATCGCTCAGACGTACATCACGAAGCAAGAGCTTGAGCTTTGGATTCATCGCACAGTGATATACATAGTGTGGTGACTTCCAACCCAATACGTGCTTTGCACCTTCGGTAAGCATACCAACGAAGTCCATATCAGCTACAGTAGCACCAATCTCATCACTGTAGATGAGAGAAGAGTTGCGGAGTACGGTAGGTTTCTTGCCGAAGTACTCTTCAATCTTTGTGCACTGGCGCTTCACCTCAGACTTGAAGATTTCCTCGTTGACGAGAGAAGAAAGGCCGTGAGAATAAGGCTCTGCGAGGAACTCTACGCAACCGGTCTGGTTCAATTCCTGCAACTTCTCCAAAACCTGAGGAGCGTGAAGCTCCAACTGCTCCATACCGACACCAGAGAGCGAGAAGGCAACCTTGAAATACTGACCGCTCTTCTCAATCATCTCCTGGATAGCATTGAGTGCAGGCATGTAAGAGCGCTCTGCGATGTCGTTGATACTACGCTCATTCTCATAATCATCATAGTAATAATGATCAGTACCGATGTCGAAGAAGCGGTAGCGTTTCAGATGGGTAATCTGATGTATCTCGAAATATAAACAAATTGTTTTCATACTTTGAACTTTAAATTTTGAACTTTGAACTTTATGATTAGCCCTTTAACATTTAACATTAAACATTACTTCCACCCAAGGGTCTTGAGATAGAGATCCTTGATGCGGGCTCCCACTTTCTCCCAGGTAATCTGATCTACTTCCTTTCTGCCTTCCTCTGAGAGATAATCGAAGAGACTCTCGTTGTGGCAGATGCTGTAGATAGCATCGGCAAGGGCATGGATATCCCAGTAATCTACCTTGATACAGTTGGTGAGGATTTCACCGCAACCACTCTGCTTGGAGATGATAGTAGGTGTACCACACTGCATAGCCTCCAGAGGAGAGATACCGAATGGCTCACTCACGGATGGCATTACATATACATCACTATCCTTCAGGCACTCATATACCTGCTTGCCTCGCATGAAACCAGGGAAGTGGAAACGGTCGGCAATACCTCTTTCGGCTGCCAGATAAATCATCTGATCCATCATATCGCCCGAACCTGCCATGCAGAAACGCACGTTGCGGGTACGATGCAATACCATGTTGGCTGCCTCTACGAAATACTCAGGACCCTTCTGCATGGTGAGACGACCCAGGAAGGTTACCACCTTCTCCTTGCCCTTATGGTCTGGGCGTGGGATGTCCTGCCACTCCTGCTTCAGTGGATACACAGCATTGTGCATGGCAAAGCACTTGCGTGGATCCTGGTGATACTGGTTGATCACGGTCTGACGGGTCAACTCAGATACACACATGATGCAGTCGGCATTATCCATACCGTCCTTCTCGATAGCATATACGGTAGGGTTTACCTTACCACGGCTACGGTCGAAATCGGTAGCATGTACATGGATGCACAATGGCTTGCCACTCACTCGCTTGGCATGGATACCAGCAGGGAATGTCAACCAGTCATGGGCGTGGATAATATCAAATTCTTCGCTACGGGCTACAACGCCAGCGATGATGCTGTAGTTGTTGATCTCGTCGTGGAGATTAGATGGATAACCGCCGGCAAAATCCATACAGCCGAGGTCATTCACGTTCATATAGTTAAAGTCGGCATAGATGTGGTCACGGTAGCGGAAATAGTCATCAGGATTCATGATGTTGCCCACACGCTGCTGCACATAGTCATGATTAACATCGCGCCAGGCGATAGGCACACTGTTCATAGCCACAAATTTACATGCACTGCGGTCCTCATCACCGAAAGGATGAGGCAGACACAATGTAATATCGACATCTCCCTGGGCATGCAAGCCCTGGGTGATACCAAAGTTGGCAGTAGCCAAGCCACCAAATACGTGAGGAGGATACTCCCATCCAAACATTAATACTTTCATATAGCGTCCTCCTTATATTAATATTGATACTTTTCTAGTAATTCGAGCGCACGGAGAATCTCTGCCACGTTCATGGCGAAAGATATGGCGCCGCGACCTGCGAATGGTGGGTTGCCATCAAAGAGCTCACTGATAGTACCAAGGCAGTGATAAGACATTTCGTCGTCGTAACCTACCATCTGGCGCTCTACGAAACTCAAGCGGGTACGCTTGTAGAGTTTCAAGCTTGCCTCCATATAGAAACCACCCAGCCATGGCCATGCTGTTCCCTGATGGTAAGCATAGTCGCGCTGTGTCTGAGGACCTACATAGACAGGGTTGTAACCGCCACTCTTAGGTGAGAGTGAGCGCAATCCCTTAGGTGTAAGGAGTTCACGGGTACAGATATCGAGTACCTTCTTCTTCTGGTCTTGTGACAATGGAGAATAATCGAATGCCACTGGGAAGATCATATTTGGTCGAACACTCCAATCCATCATGTTGCCATCTACATAATCGTAGAGATAGCCATACTCATTGAGGAATGTATCAACGAACGACTTCTTGGTAACTTCTGCCTGAGCCAGCAATTCCTGCTGTGCATCCTCTTCGCCAGCTGTTCCTGCCAAAGCAGCACAGAAGCACAGAGCGTTATACCACAGAGCATTGAACTCTACGACATATCCGGTACGAGGCACTACAGGGCGGCCATTAGCCGTAGAGTTCATCCAGGTCACAGCCTTATCCTTACCATTGGTATAGAGCAAGCCGTTCTCCATCAACTCCAGGTTAGGGTGCTTGTTGTCTCTGATGAAATTGATGACATCCTTGATAAACTGACCATACTTCTTGTAGCACTCCTCCTTAGAAGTCTCCTTGGCATACTGCTGAAGAGCCCACACAGCCCAAAGAGGAACGTCAGGCATCTCGATTTCAGTAATATGAGTGGTAAGAGGCTTACCCTCCATAAACTCATAGTATCCGCGCATGGCTGTCTGCATCACCAGCTCGAAGTAATCATTCTCTTCGATTGAGAGAGTAAGACCAGGGAGCGAAATGAATGTATCTCGGGCACGGCACTTGAACCATGGATAACCAGCCTGTATGTAGCGGTCGTCGTTCTTTTCACGGCGATGGAACTGATGTGCAGCATTCACCAGGCAATGGAAGAAATTATCGCGAGGTGCACGTTCATCCACCTCTTTATCAAAGAGTTTCTTCAAGCCGGTAGTCTTGATTTCAGATGTAGCTGCAGCAAAGACGATAGACTCGCCTTTCTTGATATCCATCTCGAAATATCCTGGCACATAGAGGTCTTCATTAGAAGCATAACCTCTCTCCTGCTCCTTAGGATATTCCACACCACGATACCAATCTGGGCAGAATTTAAACTCGTTTTTCTTTGAGAACTGCATGTAGAGGTCTGGATAACCAGCATACATACATGTCTTAATTCCGTTGTCAACACCAGAATAGTCACGAGATGCGGTTGCATTCTCATGGGTAAACTGACGCACGCTGCGGAACGCCAAGAAAGGACGGAAACGAAGTGTAGTGGCAGAATGACCGTCAACCAGCGTATAGCGGATCAGGATTCGATCTTCATAATGCTGGAAAACTACCTCTTTCTTGAGGATCACACCACCCACGCGGTAAAGTGTAGTAGGCACTTTATCACAATCAAACTCACGAATGTACTTGTGGCCCAACGGACTGAAGTTGTTACCCTGGTACTTATGCAGACCAAGATTGAATTCAGCACCATGCTGAATCACCGTAACATCCAGAGAACTCAGGAGAACATGGTTGTCGTCGTCCAGTTCAGGAACCGGTACAACCAGAAGTCCGTGGTACTTACGGATATTACAGTCCACTATCGTTGAGCACGAATATGCGCCCGAACGATTAGTCCTTAACAACTCTTTCGGCAATGACTCTTGTAAGTTGGTCATCAGGGCCTTTTCGAATTTTAGATAACTCATAGATCTATATTAAGGTTTTAATATTTGTTGACTATATTTATTGCATTCAAAGGTACGGCTTTTTTGCGGGAAGACAAAGGAAAAAGTGACACATTTTTAGAAAATCTTACTTTTATATGTTATAAAACATATTTTTAGCGTCTTTTATTGAGTTATATCAAAAAAAATGTGTAATTTTGCACCCAAATTAATAAAGTTGTGCAAAATAAGAAGAACGATAATGGTTGAAAAGAAGAAAGATGCGAATAAAGCTAAGGTAGCTCGAGAGATTTCGAAAATATGGGGCGGACTCGAGAGCGACCAGATTGCAACATTGAAAGAACATGTTGAAATCACCAAATACAAGAAAGGAGAAATAATTTATCAGTGCGATGAAACTCCCACTGATGCGATGTGTCTTCTCACTGGCAAAGTGAAGATATTCAAGGATGGCATCAACGGAAAGAGCCAGATTATCCGCGTCATCAAGCCGAACGAATTCTTCGGATTCCGTGCTTATTTCGCAAACGAAATCTACAAGACTGCAGCCCAGGCTTTGGATACTTGCACCGTAGTCCATTTTCCACTGCCCGTACTGATGAAGCTGCTGCAGAAAAGCTACAAGATCGGACATTACTTCATCAAGTACCTGAGCGTGGAGATTGGAAAATCAGACGACCGCACAGTCAATCTTACCCAGAAGCACATCCGTGCCCGCCTCGCCGAAGCACTCCTGTTTCTGCATGATTCTTACGGACTGGCTAAAGACGGAGTCACACTGGACTGCAGCCTGAGTCGTGAAGATCTCGCCAACATTTCCAATATGACAACGAGCAACTGCATCCGCACACTCTCAGCCTTTGTATCAGAAGGTCTGATTGAAACGAATGTCAGAAAGATCAAGATCCTCAATGAAGAGGAAATCAAGAGAATTGCAGAAGGATAAAAGCCACAACATAACCAATGAGGGTGAGTTCTACGATTAGAACTCACCCTCATTGGCGTTTATGCAGGAATCAGGAAGTTGATGACTTCCTGAATTACAGTTATCTTATAAGGACTCACTGGCATGTTCATCAACCTGCCATCGATACCTATCAAGGCATGAGAAGCCTCCTCTACCTCCACCTCGCGGGTACGGTAAGGATGCACACTCTTATGATTCAGGAACTTTCCCTTCACAAAAAGATAAATACCCTCGAAAAGCTGGGTCATCTGTGGATGATACACCACCGAGACATCCAGCAACCCATTATACGGCACGGCATTTGGCGTCTGACCATAACCTGCCGCATTGCCTACACACATCGTCATCACTCTACGCTTGATGACATCAGAATTGATCTTGATATGCATCTTGTAGTCAAGACGCTGGAAGATCATCAGAATGAACGAGAAGATGAAAGACAGCGTACGGGAACCGAAGACATGACGGGTCTGGCGGCGCAGATTCATAATCGCAGCAATGAGTCCGATGTTCACACAGTTGAGGAAATAGCGCAAGCACTTCTCCCCCTTCTTGTTGGTGTACCGGATACATCCCAGGTCTATCTTTCTCACCCTGCGTTTCTTGAGCCAAGCCACCGTCTGCTCTACGTTACTGTCATCGAATCCCCAGAAACGGGCGAAATCATTCATCAATCCATTAGGAATCACTCCCAACGCCACTTCATTGCGCTCGGAAGCGTCCATCTGCATCAGACAATTGACGGCATCATTGAGCGCAGAATCTCCGCCAACAATCACTATCGTCTTATAGCCATTGTTGACAAACATCTTCACCAGTCGCTCAACGCTCTTCTGGTTTTCGCTCTGCACGAAGTCGTAATCCACGTCCTGCTGCCTGAGCACCTTTTCTATCTTTTCCCAGCGCTTGGCACTGCGCCAACCGCCACGGGGACAATATAGGAGTCCCCATTTTTTTTCATTCACTGCCATGATTCTTACTTAGAACTTTTAACTATCTCCAGCACCTGCTCCACTTTCTGTTCCATCGGCTGCAGGGCATCTATCCAATGGATGGTAAACCCTCTACGCTCCATACCGCGGAACCAGGTCATCTGGCGCTTGGCAAACTGATGGATGGCTATCTCCAGACCTCTGAACATTTCATCATAGGTGGTTTTGCCAATCACATATTCGGTAATAAACTTATATTCCAAACCATAATAGATGAGGTTTTCTGCAGGAATTCCCCTGTCGAGCAAACCTTTGATTTCATCTACCATTCCTTCCTGGAATCTCTGCTTCAGCCTTCGGGTAATCTTTTCTCTACGGGCATCACGATCAATACTGACACCTATAATAAGCGAATCTACCGCAGGCAATTCCCGTTCCGGCATAGGATGCTCCAGATTATAGGTTTCTATTTCGATAGCTCGGATAGCTCTCTGTGCTGTATCCACATCTGTGCGATTGTGCATATTGGAACCCGTTTTAGCCTTCAACTCTTTCAGCATCACCGTTAGCTCATCCAGGCTCTTATCAGCCAGCCGGTCTCTCAACTCCTGATTCTGTGGTACAGGCGAAAGATGATATCCCTTGAGCACAGACTCAATATACAGTCCTGTTCCGCCGCACAAGATAGGCAGCACGCCCCGTTTCCGGATATCGAGATAGGCATCATAGAAATCTTGCTGATATTCAAAGAGGTTATACTTGGTTCCCGGTTCGCAGATATCTATCAAATGGTAAGGTATCAACTTGCCGTCCACGGTATAATCTTCCAGGTCTTTACCTGTACCGATGTCCATGCCACGATACACCTGGCGACTATCGGCGCTGATAATCTCCGCCCCCTGGGTAGTTCCACCCCACGACGCAGCATCCAAGCTGTTGATCTTGGAAGCAAGCGCTGCGGCAAGACTCGTCTTTCCGCTCGCAGTAGGACCTAATATGGTAATCATCGTCTGTTTCATGCCGCAAAGATAAAGGAAATAATTGATAATACAAAATAAAACGAAAAGAAATTCTCACATCACGACAATCTGAGCAATCATTTGTGAGTTTTTGAACAAAAGAGGGAAGTATATAGACAGAAAAGAGAAGTATGTATATAGAAAAAGCCGCCCAGCATCAGAAATGCTGGGCGGCTATATTTCTTAATCGTTAAGAGGCAACGAATTAACCGTTGTGCTTCTTCATGATCTTGATCAACTCAACAACCTTGTGTGAGTAACCAATCTCGTTGTCATACCAA
>JAIINY010000467.1:0-1234 GCA_022741625.1 Prevotella sp.
AGACGAGGCTGATATGAGCGATTTCATGCGCCAAGCCCGTTTCTTCAACTTCGAGGTCTCAGCCATCGTTACCGACATCAGCGGTGAGAGCCACGAGGGTGTGATGAGTCTGCCTCTGGGCACCAAGCCAACCATCCTCACTGTGAATCTTCCTAAGCGTATCGAAACAGACAGTCTGAAGACGGTGACCTTCGCTTACCGCAATGCCAGCGGTATGGAGATATCCAGCAACCTGAAGTACCGCATCGACAAGGGCGAATGGAAGGATGCCGAGGCGAATGCGCCGATTTCTATGGCTGTATTGCCATCAGGTGTGCATGAGATGGAGGCAATCTGCGGACAAGACACCCTGCAGCAGAAGTTCACCCTCTTCAGCATCAAGGATACCCATCCGATGGAGCCAACCACTGAATGGTATTATCAGACGGCGAAGACCTTCCCGCGTGATGGAAAACCGGTATATGTGCAGGTGGGTTCTTCTGAAAACGGAGCGCACATCGTTTATTCCATCATCGCTGGCAACAAACTGCTGGAGAAGGGTGCCTGGGAGTTGGGCGACAGCATCGTTACCCTGCCATTCACCTACAAGCCGGAATATGCTTCGGGTGTGGTGATTAATTATAGTTTCGTGAAGAACGGCGAATGCTATACCAGAAAAATCAGCATCGCCCGTCCTTTGCCGGAGAAGAAGTTGAACATCACCTGGAAGACTTTCCGCGACCGTCTCACTCCGGGACAGAAGGAGAAGTGGACCTTGCAGATTACGACTCCCGACGGCAAGCCAGCCAAGGCACAGCTGATGAGTGTGCTTTATGATAAGTCGCTCGACCAGTTGGCTGACCACACCTGGAAAATGTCGCTGGGATTCAGCCAGTGGTTGCCAGACTGCTATTGGAAGAGTAATCTGAAGTATTATGAGATGGGATTGTCGGGTACTTATCCTACCAAATATTACGATGAGAAGGAGTTGGATGTGGATAAGTTTGATGGCAAATACTTTAGCTTTTATGCTTATATGCAAGCGGTGCCACTGAGCAAGTTGGAACGTTCTTATGGCGGAACTGTTGAGGCAGTTCGTATGGAAAAGCATTCCTTGGCGAAAGACGAGCTGGTTCGAGATGAAGCGAAAGTCATGCGAACTCGTGGAAATCAGATGGCCCGTGTCGGTGCTTCTGCTCCATCTGCCAACAAGGTTTTTGATGCAGTAGAGGAGATGCCGCAGTTTGCCGGCGGT
>JAIINY010000468.1:0-1229 GCA_022741625.1 Prevotella sp.
ATCCTTATCCATCATACATACCATACGTTTGGCAGCCTTATACCAAATGTATGGTATGTTCTTTACTCCCTGTATGGTAGTCTTTTTACTCCCCATGTGGTATTGCCCACGTGGCAAAAACGCAGTACCTTTGCACCCAGAAAATAATAATAAAAAAAGACATAGATTATGGACAATAAGACTATCAAACATCTCAAGGAACTGGAGGCAGAATCTATCTACGTGCTCCGCGAAGTAGCTGCCCAGTTCGAACGTCCAGTCATCCTCTTTTCGGGTGGCAAGGATTCTATCGTGATTACATATCTTGCCTACAAAGCTTTCTATCCGGCGAAGATTCCATTCCCGCTGTTGCACATCGACACAGGACATAACTTCGAGGAAACCATCCAGTATCGTGATGAACTGGCAAAGAAACTCGGAGCCGAACTCATCGTGGGCAGCGTGCAGGAAAGCATCGACAAGGGACGAGTGAAGGAAGAAACGGGTTATTATGCTTCCCGAAACAAACTGCAGACCACTACCCTGCTCGATACCCTGGAGGAATATAAATTCGATGCAGCCATCGGTGGTGCCCGAAGAGATGAGGAGAAGGCTCGTGCCAAGGAACGCTTCTTCAGTCATCGTGATGAATTCGGACAGTGGAACCCGAAGAACCAGCGTCCTGAACTCTGGAATATCTTCAACGGTAGAAAGAACATGGGCGAGCACTTCCGTGTGTTCCCTATCTCCAACTGGACCGAGATGGATGTATGGCAGTATATCTTCCTGGAAAACATCCCGATGCCTTCGCTCTACTTCACCCACGAAAGAGAGGTATTCAACCGCGACGGTCAGTGGCTCGCCGCCCTGCCTTGCATCAAGCGCAAGCCTACAGAGGAAGTGGTAAAGAAGCTGGTTCGCTGCCGCACCATCGGTGACATTACCTGCACCGGACTCACGGAATCAAAGGCAACAACCGTGGCAGATATCATCGACGAGATTGCTTCTACGCGTGTGACTGAACGTGGAGGAAGAGCCGATGACAAGCGAAGCGAAACGGCTATGGAAGACCGTAAGAAGGCGGGATACTTCTAAGAGTTAATAGTTTATAGTTGATAGTTTATAGCTCTTTAAGTTTAGAGTTAACATTAAAAAGAGAACAAGATGGAATCTACAAGAGGTTATTTAGATATGGAGCTGCTCCGCTTCTCTACTGCGGGCAGCGTGGACGATGGAAAGAGTACTTTGAT
>JAIINY010000100.1:0-9206 GCA_022741625.1 Prevotella sp.
TGGTAAATCCTTCTCTTACAGCTTTCATTTGTGGTGTGTCATCTACACGCTGATAACCTTCCATATGAAAAGGGTGAGGTAAGTCGAATGTCAACTTAGACATAACAATTTTTGGGAGCTCCGTCTTTGCTTTTTTGCATTCCAGGGTAAGTCGTTCGCCTTGGGCAAGCATTTGCTTAATTTCAGTTTCTGTCATGCCTTGTCTTTGTTAGTCGCTGGCAAAGATACGTTTTTTCCTCGTAACCACCAAATGTTTAGGTGGAAATGTTGCGGGTTAGTGCAAAAAAGGAAATAGGCGGCTCTCAATCTGCGAGAGCCGCCTATCATTATTCAAAAACCTAGTAAGTGCTTATTCTGCAATGAATGCATACTCGCAGGTAATATCATTGAAGAAAATACGATATTTGCCAGCAGCGACATTGATATCCTTGCTGTTACCATCGTTAGTCAACTTACCTGTTGACTTGTATTCCTGATTCTCAACGAAGCCCCAGTTGCCTCCGCCATTCCACTTGTGGTTGGCGCGGATCTTGAAGCTACCAGCAGGGAGAGTGGTTTCAATAAACCAGTTGTGAGGAGTAACCTCAGTCATATCAACATCGTTCTCCCAGTCACCGCCAACGCCGATAAGACCAACCTTTTCGAACTTGGTAGGATTCTGGTTTGCAAGCTTGATCCATGAGTATGTCATGGTAGAGAAATCAACCTTGAAGGTATAGAGTGCACCTGGTTCTGGACATACGATAGCACCGCTTCCTGCAAGCTTTCCGTTTGCAGAATTGTCACCATCTTTAGCTGTGCCATAAGCATTAGCCCAGTTGCCGAAGTCGCTACCCAACCAGATCTTCAGGTTGGCATCGTCGTTCCACTGAGTAGTATAGCTCTGAACCATAGCAGTCTCTGCATACAAGAGACAAGTCTTGTTTTTATCAGACCAACCTTGCAATTTACCTACAAGGTAGTATTCAGGAGCAATCTGCTTGATGGTATAGGTATAGTCCATCATGTTGATAGTCATTTGATAGGTACCAGCCTTTGCAATCTTACCAGCGTTAGCCTTTTCACCCTTTGAAGTAGTAGTGAGAAGTGTACCGCTCATTGCGTCGTCACCATCTTTTTCTACACCAACAACACCCTTAGGATTGTTTTCTACTGCCCAAATATTACCTGCATCTACATTACCCTGAGGAATAATCTTCCAGTATTGGTTATCGTCTGTTGTAGTAAACATAATGGTAAATACTGGATCCTCATAAACGTCTGCGTCTGAGTGAGTGAATTTGAATTTGGTGTCCAAACTCCAATCTGTCATTTGTCCAACCAGATAGTAGTTAGTGTCAATGAATGGAGCCTTTGGAGTCATTACAAGGTTTATCTTACCAGCATCGATAAGAACAGCCTGACCATCTTTTATTGCATTTACATAAACCTGAGCATCAAAAGTGCGGGCTGTAGGACGCTTGCCATAAGCTGATTCTACAACAGGTGCGAGGTCTGCTACTGCACCCTTACCATTAAGGTCAGTATTGACAGTTGTCTTAGTTGCATTCTCTACACCCTGAGGAGTAAGCTCCAAGCGGGCATTTGCCAAAGTAAAACCTTCAGGAAGAGCTGCGCTGCTTAAAGAGAAGGTGTTGACACTATCTGTAGTCACACTGGCAAAGTCGATGGCCTGAGCTGCTGTTGCAGTAAAGCCAGGAATTGTGATGGCATCTTCCTGTGGGTTAGTCTGAGGATCTGCCCAGTCTTTGAAATCTTCGCTGCAGGACCCCATGAAGAGGCCTGCAAGTGCGATAGAGATATATAATGATAACTTTTTCATTTTACTTCGATTTTAAATCGTTATTTACTTGATTTCACCTGTTCCCTTAGCGAAGTTGAGGTGAACCTGCTGACCTACAGAACCTGTAGCTCTATCCTGGTCGCCGCCTGTTGCACGGTACTTGATCTTACCGTCTAATGTGACGAACTCAGAATGCCACCAGTCGTGTCCAGGAATCTTAACGTACATACGTACACCCTTATCAGTACCAGCAGGAACTGAACCTACGAATGCAGGAGATACGAATTCTCCGTCCTTGGTTGTAGGTACGGTGAATGACCAGCCTTCAGCTTCCTCTGCGAAATCGTCGCTACCAGCTGCAGGACCAATGAGCCAGATTGTTGGCTTGTTGAACTGAACGTCATAGTGGATTTCACGGTTTACAACAGATGTTGTTACGATTACGAGATACCAGCCTGGTTTGCTAGAAGCGATATTGCCATCCTTGTCGATGATATCGTCCTTGCAGTCGCCGGAAACTGTAATGCCAGCATAACCAACTTCGCTCTTATTCCATTCAGCTACAGTATTGAGCTTGATACCGCTATCGTCTATATAGACAAGACGCCAGAAGGTATTATCTGTACCATAAACCTGAACCATGTCGAAGCTCTTTGCCCAATCCCAGTCACAGAAGTTACCTACTACAAATACATTGCTAGGCAAGTTGACTGGTGGCAATGAGAACAAGAGGTGAATCTTGTTGAGTGAAACTACATTAGAAAGAATCTCTGTTCCTTCTACAACATTACCATTGCTGGTCACAATGTTTGCCTTCAAGCGGAAGTAAGCTTTTACGTCCATAGGGAAATCAGCCTCTGTTTTGCCTTTTTCTACATAGATGTTAGTCAAGGCACTTGCCAATGAAGCTGCATTGATTGCAACCTTGGCACTTGTGCTGGTTTCTGAAAGCTCAACAGCATCAGACATATCTTCCTTGGTAGCAACCTGGACTGTATATTGAACGCTAGCTGTATAGCCATAGTTAGGCTGTGAGCAGGTCAACATAATCTTAGACGAATTCGCCAGGTCGATTGGTGTATTCTCCAATGCTGGAGTATTCAATTTGAACTCTGTTGGTGACTGAATAGTCGGATTAGAGTCATTGTCGTCGCTACAAGCTGTCATGAGAGTTAAACTCATGAAAACGAGTAGAGCTGATTTAATTATATTTTTCATAATGAATTCCTTTTTATGTTTGCGAATTAATATCCAGGGTTCTGAATCAGATTCTTGTTAGATGTCAACTCGTTGGTTGGGATAGCAAAGATATTCAAATCTTTAGAGAAGTTGCGACCTTCCTTGGTGCCGCCCTTCCACTGCCAGTTGTAGTTGACATTGCCACCATAACGGTTGAAACGGATCAGATCCATACGACGGCGACCCTCGAAGTAGAACTCACGGCTCCATTCATCGCAGATATCGCTCAGAGAATAGCCCTTGTCTTCACGAGTAGAGGCATGTGCACGTTTGCGGATAGCATTGATAGCTGCGGTACCTTCATCTGAAGTCTGACCACCATTGATGCGGGCATCAGCCTCTGCAAAGTTCAGGTAAGCCTCTGCTGCACGCATCAGGAAGAAGTCTGCATCTGGGAATTTAGCATCATGACCTGCGCTACCGTCTGTCTTGAAGTTGGTAAACTTAGCAACACCGAAACCGCTCTTGAAAGTAGAAACGTCATCATTATCCAATGAACGGTTTACACCGTTGAAGAGAGCACGGTCGTCACCAGCTGCTTCTGCTGTAGCGTAGCTTTCAAGATTTGGAACGTTACCATTAGGGAAGAACTTCTTCACCAAGTCAGGACGAGCGCGGTTACCACCCCAAGCCTGGTCAGTACCATTGGTAGCTTTAGGGTTGTTTGGATTTGCGTGCATATCTTGATCGTAGGTAGAAGCCAACAGAAAGAGTGTAGTACCCCAGCTTGTGGTCTTCAAACCATCCTGCAAGAGAGGAAAGATACCCTCGTAAGCAGCATCTGTCTCACCGTTATCGCCCATGAAGAGCATCTGGTAAGCACTCCAACCGTTTACGCTTGTGGTGTTCAGCTTATAAGATGAATCCATCACCTTCTTGGCGTATGACTTTGCCTTCTCCCACTGAGGTGTGCCTGTATAAACTTCTGCATTGAGGTAGAGACGGGAGAGAAGCAACCAGCATGCAGCCTTATCTACACGACCGTAACCGGCATCTGTTGACTTCTTAGCCTTTGCTTCAGAAAGTTTTGGCTCTATTTCAAGAAGCTCCTTCTCGAGCCATTCGTAAACCTGTGCTCTGGTATATCTTTCAGGCTTGGTCAATGGCTGAAGTGTAAATGGGATGTTGCCCCATCCGTCCATCAAGCTAAAATATTCGTATGCTCTCAGGAAGCGAATCTCTGCAAGCTTGGTTGCATCCTGATCTCCTGCTTCAGCAAGATACTGGTTGCAATAAGCAATACCTGTTGTAATACGGGCATACAAACCGGTCAACATCGGGTTTGTGGCATTGTAGCTATTATAGCAGAAGCCGGCTATACCATCATCACCCCAACCGCAGATAGCCTCATCGGTTGGTAATTCGTTTGCATTGAATGTCTGGCGTACAAAACCAGATGTACCACCATCAATGCCATCAATGTCGCAGTCACCATTAGCACCACCATTACCAGCCATGGCAAAGTTAGCGTAGCACTTGTTGAAAAGACCATCGATGTTAAGGCCAGTCTGGATGTTTGGGTTAATCGGAGTAACGTCCAAATCACCGACACATGATGTTGTTGTTCCCATTGTAAGCAGGAGTGCTGCTACAGGAACAATATTTTTAATATATTTTTTCATAATGAATATCCTTTCTTATTAGAAATTCAAGCTAAGACCAACTACAACAGAGAATGGACGTGGATAGAGGTTGTTGTCATTACCATCGCCTACTTCTGGATCCAAGCCGTCATAATTTGTAATTGTGAATACATTTGATGCGGTAGCGTATGCACGACCTGAAAGTCCATGCCAGCCGCTTGACTTAAACAGGTTGTTGAAGCTGTAACCCAATGTGATGTTGTCACACTTCAGGAATGAAGCGTTCTTCACATAGTAGTCAGACAACTTAGAAGTGATTTCGTAGGTCTGCCAGTTTCTCTCAACAGTACTCTTCAAACGGTTAGAGAAGTACTTCAAAGAGTTAGAGAACCACTCACCTGTATTCATGTTACTCATGCCCTGCTCAACATTGTTATATACATAGTTGCCGATGCTTGCACGCAAAGAGAAACCGAAGTCCCAGTTCTTGTATTCCAGGCGAGAAGAGAAGCCCATAGTTACAGGAGCTGCTGGGCTCTTGTAGAGATACTTATCGCTTTCATTGATCTTACCGTCACCGTTACGGTCAACTACGCAGTTCTCAATTGGCTTGCCGTTCTTGTCGTAAACCTGCTGGTAAACATAGTATGAGTTCATAGCATAACCCACCTGGTTAGCCTGCAGATAAGCACCAGAACCATCACCTACCTTGATGTTTGTATTAACAACAGGAGCACCATTCTCAGATACACCATTCAAGTCGGTAATCTCGTTCTTGTTGTAAGTGAAGTTGTATGTCATGGTCCAGAACCAGTCCTTGGTCTGGATAGCACGCCAGGTAATAGCTGCTTCAACACCGGTATTCTTCAAGGAACCGATGTTCTGCCATGCCTGGTTCTTGTAACCTGCCATAGAAGGAAGTGGAGCATAGTTCAACAAGTCGGTAGTCTTTCTGTAGTACCAATCTACGCTACCAGTCAATCTCTGATCCATGATGCCCCAGTCCAAACCTACGTTGTAGGTAGAGGTTGTTTCCCACTTCAAGTCAGGACGGTAGTTGTTTGGTCTATAAAGTTCACCTGTGCCAGTAACTGGATAGAAACCGTTTGTACCAGTACTGATAGAATAAGAAGGAATCCACTCATAGTCACCGATAGAACCAGCCTGCTGACCAGTCTTACCATAACCCAGACGGAGCTTCAAGTCAGACAACCAGTTAGCGTTCTTCAGGAATGCCTCTTCGTTAGCCTTCCATGCAAAGGCGAATGATGGGAACCAAGCCCAGTGCTCCTTGAAACGTGAAGAACCATCATCACGGACGGTTGCTGTCAGGAAGTAACGGTCGAGCAAGGTGTAGTTGGCACGTCCGAAGAAAGATACCAGATAGCTTTCGCTCTTCTCGCTATATGGAGTATGAGGACGCTCTGTATTTGCAAGACTTGCATCGTTATTTGTATCTGGATAATAACCTACATAATCATTGTTCTTGCTGCGCCAGAAGTGCTGCCACTCATAACCAGCCATGATGTCGAAGTGATGAATCTTGTTGAAATCCTTGTAGTACTGAGCGTAAGCACTCAAAGAGAGGTTGCGCTTCAGAATTTCCTCACCACCGTAGCTACCATAGTACATTGCGCTTGTGCAAGATGAAGCAAATGACTGGCTCTGGCGACCCTTTGAGATATCTGCACCCAAGGTTGCATGCAATCTCAAGTCCTCGAAACCGTGTACCTTGTAGTCGATGTCTGCACTACCGATGAATGAACGGCTGTGAGCAATCTGACTGCCCTGATCCAGCAAAGACAGAGGGTTAGGCATCTGTGTGGTACTGTCATAAGTGAAAGGCCATGTATTGTCACCAAACTCAGCTTTCTTTGACCACTGGAAATAGCAGCCATAGTTGTAGAGAGTCTCTTTCATGTAGCTGCCCAACTGATTCTTGTGGTATTGAGATGTAAACTTGTATGGATCCTGAGTAGGGTCCATTCTTACAGCTGAAGAAACTACAGAACCATCTGTATATAAGGTTCTGGCATACATACCCTTGGCATTCAGATTCAATGTCAAGTGATCCTGGAAGAATGATGGGTTCAAGTTCAAAGATGCTGTAGCACGCTTGAAGTCAGATGTCTTCACGATACCCTGCTGGTCTGTATAACCTACAGAAACACGGTATGGAAGAGACTTAGCAGCGCCAGAAACTGTAATGTTGTGGTCGTGGCTGATAGCTGTACGGTAAATCAAGTCCTGCCAGTTGGTGTTGGCTGTACCCAGTGCGCTATAAGCCTCACTGTCTTTGCCATACAGTCTTTCAACGTTTGCACGGAACTCGTCAGCGCTAAGAACATCAACCGTGTTCTTCTTTTCGCTGATGGTTACGCTACCAGAGTAAGAAACGGTAGGCTTCTGACCCTTGCGACCCTTCTTGGTTGTAATGATGATGACACCGTTAGAACCACGGGAACCGTAGATAGCAGTTGCAGAAGCATCCTTCAAGACACTGAAAGACTCAATATCCTGTGGGTTTACTACAGAAAGGAGGTTAGAAAGACCCTTTACACCATCGTTGTCCATTGCCAGACCATCGATAACGATCAATGGGTCGTTAGATGCGTTCAAAGAAGAACCACCACGAACACGGATCTTGGCACCACCACCAGGAGTACCGTCGTTGCTGGTAATGTTTACACCGGCAACCTTACCAGTAAGCATATCCTGTGCGTTGACAACCACACCCTTGTTCTTAGAGTCTGGCTTGATAGCTGTAACAGAACCGGTTAAGTCAGACTTCTTAGCCACACCATAACCGATGACAACGACTTCGTTCAAAGCCTTTGAATCATCCTGCAAGGTAATGCTCATTTCTTTAGAAGCCTTCACGGTCTGTGGAGTCATTCCCAGATAGGTGAAAGTAAGATTGGTACCTGGAGCTGCGTCAACAGAGAAGTTACCATCCATGTCGGTAATACCTACTGCCTTACCGTTCACTGTAATGGTAGCACCCATGACAGGCTCACCGGAAGCATCCTTCACATGTCCCTTAATCGCATTAGTCTGCGCAAAGGAACTCACCGTCAGAAGCAGACCACCTGCGAGGGTCAATGCTCTGAGAGGTAATTTAATTTTTACCTGCTTCATCATTTGCTTGATTTTTAAGTTTATGTTTATACTATTGTTATTCTTAAAATGAATATTCTGCTTTTAGTCTCTGGCCTGTTTATGTAAAGAGGTCGAGTTGTCTAATTGTTTATTCTTTCTGGGTGCAAAATTAAAGTCTTTTTCGATACGATGTACTATTTTTCAGTTAATTCCGTTATTTCTTATGCGCAAACGTTTGCATTCCTTTTGCTTGATTTAGGTCAACAAAAAAGGTACAAAATAGCGGATATTTGCCTAATTTTGCAGCATGATTTAAGATAACATGAACGAAAATAACAACATAACAATGAAAGATATAGCTCGCGAACTGGGAGTCAGTGTTGCTACAGTGAGCCGGGCATTGAAGGACAGTCCTAGAATCAGTGCTGCCCAGAAGGAGCGTATTCAGACTTTTGCACGTGAACATAATTTCTTTCCGAACATGCTTGGTGAGGCTTTGCGCCATAGCAAGGTACAGCCGATGAAGGTCATCGGAGTCATTGTGCCGGAGTTCGTACATTATTATTTTATGTCCGTCCTTTCGGGCATAGAGGAGGAGGCGAGAGCCCGCGGATATCGTGTGATGGTGGCACAGAGTAACGAAAGATACGACAAGGAAGTGGCCATCTGCGAGGATTTCTATAAGAATAAGGTGTGCGGTATCATCGTATCACAGGCGAAGGATACCAAGCAGTACGCACATTTCGAGAAGTTGATGAACAATGGCGTGCCTCTCGTCTTCTACGATAGAATCTGTACGGGCGTGAACTGCTCCCGAGTGGTAGTAGATGACTATATGGGCGCCTTTACCGCCGTTACCCATCTGGTGGATACGGGCTGCAAGAAGATAGCCTTCTACGGTTCGCCGATGAATCTGGAAATCTCCAAGAACCGTTATAACGGTTATCATGATGCACTGGTGAAGCACGGATTGACGGAGAACCCCGACTGGGTGAGAATCTGTGACAACCGTGCCCAGGCAGAGGTGGTTACACCAGAGATATTGAGGGAAGAAAATCATCCGGATGCTTTCTTCGCCATCAATGATGATACGGCGATAGGCATTCTCTATACTGCCAAGCGAATGGGCTTCGATGTGCCGAATGACATCAGTATCTGCGGCTTTACCAATGGCGACAGAGCCAAGGCTTGCGATCCGATGCTCACCACGGTAGAACAGCGTGGAGTGGCAGTAGGCGAAGAGGCTGCCAATATTCTCATCGGACTGGTGGAAGGATCCACCCCTACGCATGACGTTGAGAAACGAGTGGTAAGAACTCGTCTGGTGGTTCGAGGAACAACAAGATAAAATTGAAATATTTAAATAACAACAATATGACACAAAAACCTGATTTAAGTTTCTGGAAGCTCTGGAACCTGAGCTTCGGATTCTTCGGAGTACAGATTGCCTACGCTCTTCAGAGCGCCAACATCTCCCGAATCTTTGCAACGTTGGGTGCTGA
>JAIINY010000469.1:0-1229 GCA_022741625.1 Prevotella sp.
ATTGCACCAGAAGACTTCCGCGAGGGTCTTACCGCCGTTATCTCTATCAAGGTAGCAGAACCTCAGTTTGAGGGCCAGACCAAGACCAAGCTCGGAAACAGCGAGGTACAGGGCGCCGTTCAGCAGGCTGTAAACGAAGCTTTGTCTGATTACCTGGAGGAACATCCAGACGAGGCTAAGCGCATCTGTGAAAAAGTTGTCCTGGCTGCAACAGCACGTATCGCTGCCCGCAAGGCACGCGAGAGCGTACAGCGCAAGAACTTCATGACTGGTGGCGGTCTTCCTGGTAAGCTTGCCGATTGCTCTATGAAGGATCCTAAGGAATGCGAGATCTTCCTCGTCGAGGGTGATTCCGCTGGTGGTTCTGCCAAGCAGGGCCGCGACCGTTTCCGCCAGGCTATCCTCCCATTGCGTGGTAAGATTCTGAACGTAGAGAAGGTTCAGTGGCATAAGGTCTTCGAGGCAGAGTCTGTCATGAACATCATCCAGAGTATCGGAGTTCGCTTCGGTGTAGATGGTGAAGACAGCAAGGAAGCTAACACTGACAAGCTGCGTTACGACAAGATTATTATCATGACCGATGCCGACGTCGATGGTTCCCACATCGACACGCTGATCATGACTCTGTTCTATCGCTTCATGCCTAAAGTTATCGAGGAAGGCCACTTGTATATCGCTACCCCACCTCTCTACAAGTGTACTTACCGCAGCAAGGTTAGCGAATATTGCTATACAGAACAGCAGCGCCAGGCTTTCATCGACAAGTATGGCGATGGCACCGAAGATAAGAATATCCACACCCAGCGATACAAAGGTTTGGGTGAGATGAACCCAGAGCAGCTTTGGGAAACCACTATGGACCCAGCAACACGCTTGCTCAAGCAGGTTACCATCGAGAATGCAGCTCAGGCTGACGAGATTTTCTCTATGCTGATGGGCGACGATGTGGAGCCACGCCGAGAGTTCATCGAGCAGAACGCAACATACGCCAATATCGACGCATAAAGCGAACACCATATATTGGGGGCAGACTCTGCAGGAGTCTTCCCCCTTTTTTAGGTTGCCGCCTTCAAAAAGCAACAACCCCGACATCATGTTTTTACAACTAACAAAACTAAATTTATGAAGCATCTGCTTTTTACGTTTGCGCTAGCTGCCTCAACGTTCTTGAACTGCCAGGCGGCAACAGTTAGTAAAACTCCCCTACCCAACAAGTTGTGGTACAACAA
>JAIINY010000470.1:0-1227 GCA_022741625.1 Prevotella sp.
TCTCAAGACGCTGATCAATAGAGAATTCATCTACAAGTACAATGGCAGCTATATCATCTACGACCGCTTCTTCGGGATGTGGTTGAGGAAGAACTGCGCAGCCTCCCTGTAGAAGCAACAGCTCATATAAACACATCATTAAGCATTCTTTTTAAAGCATCATCAATATGAAACAACATCATTATATGAAATATCTGTTTGTGCTTCTCCTTTTCCTCCCAACTTGCCTCATGGCACAGAACAAGGAAGAGAAGATGCCTGGACATATCACAAAAATACAGAAACTGGAGGATGTGAACGTAACAGGGAATCGTCCTCACTTCATCAGACTTAAAGGATATTATCGCAGTTACCAGACCAACGACTCTGTAATGAAATACTTCAACGACGGCATCGTGGAGTATTACATCAACCTGAAAAATGGAAAGACGGATCTCAATGCCTATTCCAAAAGAAATCTTCACAACAGCCGACTCGTTTCCGAAGACAAAAAGCGAGCATTCATGGTCAGCGACAAAGGAACCTTCCGACCTTGGCCGGAAGAGAAGACACTTATTGAGCAATATCGAAAGAAATATCAGCTGAAAGATTCACTGGGCTCTCAACTCGTCCTGCTCAATCAGCAGACAATAGGCAGTATTCAAACGGACAGCAGCCGGAATATCTGTCAGATAGAAATCAACCAGCTTCCTACCTACAAGAATCTGACGCACCAGCTTTTCGGTTATACCCAGACAGATATCTACGACCATGTGGTGGAAACCTATCAGATAAGTCCTGAAGATTACTATTCCTTCAAGGACCTGCTCTTCCAGAAATCAGACAACAGCTATCTTTTCTCTCATAAGAAAGATAAGCAGCAGCAACTCATCCATGTGATTACCGAGCTATATATCACGGAAAAGGAGTATGTAGAAAAGAAGCAATCCATCAAACCGGATTCTTCTACTCCCAAAGAATCAGCTGCCGCCATTACCGATTTCTGCATCAGAAACAAGATACCTTCCTTGCCTGAAGCAACAGAGCAGGAGATGCAACAGTTGACTCCCTATAATCCTGCAAACATGAAAGAAATAAAGGAGTAAGGGGGCTAAAAATATTGCCTGATGAAATCGCTTACTTATGTTTTTCTTCCAAAACCCGTTCTATTTTGCGTATCCAGTGCTCATCGATTTCCACTTTTTCGGCATAAGACTTGAAGTTCATCACCACGTCTTCCACTTCTTC
>JAIINY010000471.1:0-1225 GCA_022741625.1 Prevotella sp.
TAGCCCAGGGTGTTACCCTGGGCTAGGAGCTTCTGCCCTTTCCCTTCGGCCGGTGACCGTTGGTTCAGGGCGTATTGCTGCAATGAACTAGATTCTATCTAATACAACCTTGATGAGGATGTCGATGGTGCTCTTATAGCCTGTGTTGGCACTGAGGGCACGGCGATTGGCGATGACCATGCAGCAAGTGAGTGCCTTATGGCCTAAGAGGAGAGAAAGACCAGCCAGGGCTGAACTCTCCATCTCAAAGTTGTTGACGCGCAAGCCTTTATACTCGAATGCTTCAATCTTCTGATTAAGTTCCGGGTCGGCAAGCGGGGCACGGAGCTCTCTGCCCTGCGGACCGTAGAATCCGCCGCAGGCGATGGTGATTCCGCGAACCATGTCGTCGCCGGCAATCTGATTGAGCAGTTCCGGGTCGTTGTCCACGCAGTATGGATTGCCTATCTGGTCGTTCCACTTCACCTGGCGCTTGAACTCAGCCTCTGTCTCGAGGTCGCAGATTTCGTTGCGGCGGGCATAGAAGTTGATGAGTCCATCGAAACCGATGCTCTTCTGTGACGCGACGAAGGTTCCGGCAGGACAGTTGAGCTGCAGTCCGCCGCAGGTTCCGATGCGCACGAGGGTGAGGGTGATGTGCTCCGGTTTTTCGGTGCGGGTAGCGAAGTCGATGTTTTTCAGCGCATCCAGCTCGTTGACCACGATGTCAATATTATCGCATCCTATACCGGTGCTCTGCACGGTGATTCTCTTGCCTTTATATGTTCCGGTGATGGCGTGGAATTCGCGGCTTGCCACCTCGCATTCCTTCTCCTCGAAATGGGATGCTACGAGGGCTACGCGACCTGGGTCGCCTACGAGGATTACTTTATCCGCCACCTGTTCCGGGCGTAAATGGAGGTGGAAGCAACTTCCATCTTCATTGATGATCAATTCTGATTCTGCAAAATATTTGCTCATAATCTTTATGTTTTGATGGTTATAAATTATTATATGAAGAGATGTGGAGTTAAAAGGAGTTAAAACTCCTTTAACTCCTTCCTTACTTCTGAACAGGAATCTTCTTGACGCGGCGCTCATGACGGCCACCCTCGAAGGTGGTAGAGAAGAACTCGTCGAGGATAGCCTCGGCGGTCTTGTTGTCGATGAAACGTCCTGGAAGTACCAATACATTGGCATCATTGTGCTGACGAACGAGATGAGCAATCTCCTTGCACCATGCCAA
>JAIINY010000101.1:0-9191 GCA_022741625.1 Prevotella sp.
GTTGATATCGAAGATGCCATTCCGGCTCTGAAGAAACTGGAAAAGGTGGGCATCTCCAGCGCAGGTGGCGGTGGAAACACCGTAAGAAACATGATGGTGGATGACCGGAGCGGACTCACTGCCGATGAGGAATTCGATGTCTATCCTTACGTAGAGGAACTCACTTCCCGACTCATTGCCGAGAAAGATTCGTTCACGATGCCTAGAAAATACAAGGTGGCGATAGATACCAGCGTGGCTACAGCCAACTACTCCTACATCGCCGACCTGGGTCTGCAGGCACGCATCAAGGACGGACAGCGAGGATTCAGAGTGCTCATCGCCGGTAGTGCCGCCAGCAACGCCCACACCGGTTGGGAGGTATTCGATTTCCTTCCAGAGAAGGATCTCTATCGTGCTGCCAAGGCTCTTAAAAACTGGTTTCATCAATACGGAAACAGAAGAAACCGCCACAAGGCGCGCATGAGATACGTGTTCTACAAATACGGAACAGAAGAAGCCAAGCGATTGTATCTCGAAGAGTTTGAAGCACTTAAGAAAGATGATTCAATCGATTTCGAGGCTCCGGCTCTGCCATTGGAGCATCACAAGCCCAACTTCCCTGCACTTAAAGCTCCAACCGATTTTGAAACCTGGAAGCGCCGTTACGCCCACAAGCAGACCAATGCCGAGGGGTTGAAAGAGAACCTCTGGTATGCTTACATCCCATTGCGCCACGGCAACAACTCCACGGATTTCTTCGCAGAAGTAGCCGAATATCTGGGTAACTATGGCAACGATGTAATCCGCTTCACCAAGAAAGAACAGATTCAGGTGCGCAATATCCCAGAGGAATATCTCACCAACATCTACGCCTTCTTCAAGAAACTAGGCGTTTATCAGATAGATTACCCGGTAGTGGTTACCAACCTCACCTGCTGCACCGGAGCCGACACCTGCCGTCTCGGTATCTGTCTGCCAAAGGGTGCCATCGATGGCATTGCCAAGCAGCTTCTCAACAGCGATCTCAACCTCGATGCCATCCCAGACTTCGAGCTTCGCATGAACGGCTGTACCAACATCTGTGCCCTTGCCACCTGGGGCGACCTGGGATTCAGCGGTCGTGTAGGACGTGTGGGCGATGATCCATATCCAGCCTACACCATCTGGTTGCCGGTAAAAGGCAAACACGAGATCGACCTTCAGCAGGGTTATATCGCTGCCAAGAAGATTCCAGCCTTCGTAGAAGACTATCTCAGAGATGTGATTGCTGAACAGGCAAACTATGCCGATTATTACGACTATGTGGCAAAGAGAGGCGTGAACATCGTGAAGGAACTGATTGCGAAATACAAGGAGGTGGCTCCTTATTCAGAAGAGCCTGATACCTTCTTCGATTTCGGCGATGACGAGAAGTTCTCACTCATCAAATACGGTAAAGCAGAATGCTCTGCCGGACTCTTCGATATCATCGAAATCGACCAGGATACCATCAGAGAGAAACTCGGAGAGATAGACAAGATATTGGGCGATGACAAGTCGCACACAGATCTCACGAATCTCACGGATATTGTGAACGAAGAGGACGCAAAGAAGATAGAGAAACTTCTCCACGACATCGTGTTCTCGGAGAACCGAATGCTCCTCGTAACCCGTGGTCTCGATCCTCGCACAGACGATGACGTCTATAATGGTTTC
The DNA here is from genome assembly GCA_022741625.1 of Prevotella sp. Lineage (GTDB taxonomy): Bacteria > Bacteroidota > Bacteroidia > Bacteroidales > Bacteroidaceae > Prevotella. The sequence continues at coordinate 1,678 of JAIINY010000101.1, forward strand.
GAGAAGGAATTCATCGCTGCCGGTATCATCCCGCAGAAGTTCAAGGTATTGACAGAAAAGGCACGCAACAACGAGTCGCTGACAGCCGAAAAGGCACTCATCGACGAACTCGCACAGCTGCTCAACGACCTCTACCAAAACATGGACGATTCTTTGCAGTTTAAGTTGCCAAGCGATAGTTCTCAGACGGATGCAAAAGATTCCAAGGAAAAGGACAATCAGAAAGAAAAATCCGTGGAATCCGTGTGCGTTTCCGAAAGCAAGAATGCCAATGATAAATCTGCGGAATCCGTAGGTGACCAGAAAGAGAAATCTAATGAAATCCAGCCAGATGTGAAGAAGGATTTCCGTGGCGTGATGTGTCCGATGAACTTCGTGAAGACGAAGATCGCCCTCACTCCAATGCAGAGCGGCCAGATCCTTGAGATTCTCCTCGACGACGGTGCTCCTATCGAGAACGTACCGGGCAGCGTAAAGAACGAGGGTCACACCATCCTCTCTACCGAGAAAGTAGAGAACTACTGGAAGGTTCTCATCAAAAAGAAATAAAGAAATAAAATTCAATCTATGTCTATATGGACTATCTTCCCATAACGATTAAAATCGTCTCCGCCAACATACTCATCGTTGGCGGAGGGAAGGTAGCGACCCACAAGGCTCAGATTCTCGCACGCTTCACCGACCAAGCTACGGTGGTGGCACCAGAGATTACAGATGAGCTCAAGGCACTACCCTTCCAAACAAAAGAGAAGGCTTTCGAGCCGAGCGACCTGGATGGCGTACAACTCCTCTTCGTCTGTACAGGCAACCATGAGTTGAACCATCAGATTAAACAGCTCGCTGCCCAACGGCATATCCTGACCAGCGTCTGCGATGACCCGGCACAGTGCGACTTCATCTCGCCAGCCATCTATCGCAACGACAACCTCACCATTGCCGTAGGAAGCGATTCGAGGGATGTGAAACGAAGCATCCGAGTAAGAAACAGAATAAAAGAGTTGATAGAAAATGATACATTACAAATCGATTGACCAAAGCCAGTTCGCTGAAGGAACCGACATCAAAGAGCAGGAAAGAGTCTTCGATGATTTTCTACAAGATTCACTCTTGGAAATTCAAGGAAGTCATATCAACAAGACAACCCCTTATATCTTCCTGAAAACGTGCAACCGCAGCGAGATATACTACGGCGAAGGCGAAGTACCCGATGAGGTAGCTCGCCATCTCTTCCGTGTAGTATCGGGCTTGGAATCAGCCATCGTTGGCGAAAGAGCCGTTCAGGGACAGGTAAAGGAGGCATATTACACCGCCAAGGCGCAGCGCCCATTGACCGCTGAACTCCATCGCCTTTTCCAAAGCGCATTGCAGGTAGGCAAACGGGTAAGAAACGAGACTGAGATTTCCCACGGTGCCGTATCCCATAGCCTCGCAGCCCTGGAGATTATTGAGGAAACAATCAATAAGAAATCCCAGAAAGAAAAGATCAGTGGCATTGATTCTTTCGAGAATCTTGACTTAAGGGATGCAAGAATTACGATTATCGGCGTGAACAAACTAACTGCCGATATTCTGAAGTTCCTCCAGAACAAGGGAGCCCAAATGGTATTCCTCGCCAACCGCAGTCAGATCAAGGCACATTATCTAGCCGACCCGCTCGGCATCAAGGTATATACCCTGGATGAGAAGCAGGAGTTCCTGGCACAGACCGATATCCTCATCAGTGCCACCTCAGCCCCTCATCTCATCATCCGCAAGGAAGACATCCCGGAGCAGAAACGTCTGCTCGCCATCGACCTCGCCTTCCCTCGCGACATCGATTCTCGCCTCAGCGAACTCCCCAACGTCCAGCTCTACAACATCAGAGACGTGGAGAAGAAGGTGCGTGAGAACATCGAAGTGAGAGGAGCCGAAGTAGAAAAAGCAGAAGCCATCATCGAAGAAGAAATTCAAGAGATGCAGGAGGCTTTGGAAAGGAGAAAGAAATATATTTCATAATAGTTTTATTCATAAACATAACCGACATTTTTAAAGATGAATAAAAAGATTAGAGTCATTGCAAGAGGCAGCCGTCTCTCCCGACTGCAAGTAGAGGAAGTCTTCAAGAACTTCCCGGAACTCGCCTACGAGATTAAATACTTGGAATCTTACGGCGACAAGAACCAGCAGATTTCACTCCTGAACGGTGAAGCTCCTGCTGATATCTTTACGAGAGAACTCGACGATGCCATCCGCCAAGGAGATGCCGACATCGCCATCCATTCGGCGAAAGATCTGCCCTATCCTCTGCCTGAGGATATCGAAGTCATCGCCCTCTTCCCTGCTTTCGACACCACCGATTCGCTCGTAAGCAGAGACCACAAGAAACTGGCAGAACTCCCTGCCGGCAGTATCATCGGAACCAGTAGCCCACTCAGAAAGAAAGGTTTAAACGAATTACGTCCAGACCTGACTATCAAAGGAATCCGCGGTTGCATTGAAGAAAGAGTTCGGCAGGTAAAAGATGGTAAATACGATGCAGCTATCGTTGCCACCTGTGCCCTGAAGCGACTCGGCATGGAGGATGAAATCGCCGAAGTACTCCCTTTCCCAACCCATCCTCTTCAGGGCTTCCTTGCCATCACCGCATTGAAAGGAAAAGCCTTGAAGCAGGCATTCGCTTCTAAGAGCATCCTCGACAAGCAAGGCACAGTTTCCCTCGTAGGCTTCGGTCCCGGCGACCCAGACCTCCTTACCATCAAGGCAGCAAAAGTCATCGATGCCGCCGACAGCATCTTCTACGACGACCTCATCGACGATTCCTATCTGGCAGATAAGAAAGCCGAGAAGATCTACGTGGGCAAGCGTGCCGGCTATCACCACAAGGAGCAGGCAGAAATCAATCGTCTCCTGCTCGAAGCAGCACGAGAGGGCAAGAACGTGGTCCGTCTGAAAGGTGGCGACCCGATGATCTTCGCCCACGGCAGCGAGGAAATCGAGTACCTGGAGAGTAATCTCATCAAAGTGAATGTCATCCCTGGCATCACCACCGCCTCAGCCCTCGCCGCATCCCAGAAAATCAGTCTCACCCATCGCGACTTCTCATCAAGCGTAGCCCTGGTCAGCGGTCATACCTCACAGCCCGTAACTCCCGATGCAGAAACACTGGTATATTACATGGGCGCCAAACAGCTGCAGGTCATCGCAACCCAACTCATCGATAAGGAAGGCTGGGCATTCAATACCCCTGTGCTCCTCACCTACAACGTGAGCCGCCCAGACGAGCAGACCTTCGAGACCACCCTCTGGAATCTAAGAAACGGAGAGATGCAGAATCTCCCTACCCCATTGATTACCCTCATCGGCTACGTGGCAGGACTGAAGCATCATCAGGCATCGGATATCAAGCCAACCCTCTATACAGGTACTCTTCCTGCGATAGAAAAACGCAAGGCTGATTACACCTATACGCCGCTGATAGAGATCAACTACGACAACACCTACTTTTCAGATCTTCCTTATTACGAAGATAGTACTTATGATTTTTACGTAGGAAAAGGCGTAGATTGGCCGCAAGAATGGGACGCTGACGAGGCTGAATATTTTCTCTTTACAAGCCAATATAGCGTCGACACGACACTTGAAGCCTATCCTTCTCTACTCGACGAACAAGATGAGCATGTGTTTATCTCCATTGGTAACACCACAGCAGAGGCTTTGCACCGAGCAGGCATCAAAGATGTGATACTGGTAGATAAAGACAATCGCTACGGAGTGATAGAATGGTTCAAAAAAGAAAAGGAGAAATTTGACGAAGCCAAGCCACGGTACGAATTGATAGAAAAGATGTTAAAAGAACTGCCATGTGAAGAAAACAATGCTCTTTTTGACAAGGAAGCTGATTTCCTAACATGGTATGAATACAGAAGCGTCTTCTACCCGCATTCATCCCTATCACCAGAAGACATTCCTTTGGCTTTGCAGGAATTGGGGTTCAACGTAATGAGTGTCGTAGCCTACAATAATAATCTCCCCAAGGATGTTCGCCGTGTGAATCTCAACCATTTCAAGCGCATCGTCTTCACATCTCCTTCTACCATCGACAACTTCATCAAGTTGTATGGCAAGTTGCCTGAGAACACCGAGTTCATCACCCGTGGTCCTATCACCCAGGATCATCTAGAAGAAGTATTGAATAAATAATAAATAACAGACATAGATATGAAAAGATTTAGAGAATTACGTAAAGACCAGGCTACTCGCGACAAGTACGCCGATGTATCATTGAGTGCCGCAGACTTCATCTACCCTTACTTCGTAGTAGAGGGCGAGAACCAGAAGGAGGAGATTTCCACTATGCCAGGCATCTATCGCTTCAGCATCGATACCCTTCTGAAGGACATCGAGGAGATCAAGAACCTCGGCATCAACAAGGTCCTCCTCTTCGGAGTGATTCCTGATGAGCAGAAAGATGAGCGAGGCAGCGCTGCCTATGCAGATGATGCCCTCATCGCCCGTGCCGTGAAAGCCATCAAGGCAGAGTTTGGCAAGGACATCATCGTCTTCACCGACGTCTGCCTCTGCGAATATACCAGTCATGGTCATTGCGGACTCCTGCATCATCACGATGTAGATAACGACTCCACCCTGCCATTGCTCGCCGAAGAAGCCTACGTTCATGCCAAGGCTGGCGCCGACTTCGTGGCACCATCTGCCATGATGGACGGACAGGTAGAAGCCATTAAGAACCGTCTTCGCGAAGGTGGTCTCGACAAGCAGTGCAAGGTATTGGCATATTCTGCAAAATACGCCTCAGCCTTCTATGGCCCATTCCGAGAAGCAGCCGATTCTGCCCCAAGCTTTGGCGACAGAAAGAGCTACCAGATGGATTTCCGCACCCACGACCAGGGTCTCGATGAGATAGCAGCCGATATCGAAGAAGGAGCCGACTGGACGATGGTAAAGCCAGCGATGCCATATCTCGACATGATAGCCCGCGGCGTAGAGAAGTTCCCGAACATCCCGATGGTAGCCTATCAGGTAAGCGGCGAGTATTCGATGCTGAAGGCAGCCGCCAAGCTCGGCTATCTCGATGAGAGCCGTGTAGCATTCGAGAGCCTCATCGCCATTAAGCGTGCCGGTGCCCAGTACATCATCACCTATTACGCCAAGGAGATTATAGAAAAGGCAGAAGAGTGGCACCTCAAAATAGGATAAATGTCCCCCTCTCGTCCCCGTTCCCAGCGATTCCATCGCTGGTCCCCCTTTAAAAAAACAAGAACATGAAAGAAAGAAAAAACTCAGCCGCCGCTTTCGAGCAGGCGAAACAGATAATACCTGGCGGAGTAAACTCCCCAGTAAGAGCCCTGAAGAGCGTGGGAACCACCCCGCTCTTCGTCCGCGACGCCAAGGGTCCATACATCTACGATATCGATGACAACAAGTTTATCGATTTCTGCATGTCATGGGGCGTCTTTATTTTAGGTCATAACAACGACAAGGTGAGCCAGGCAGCATCCGATGCCATCTTCCACGGAAGCAGTTTCGGCATCCCTACCCTCGCAGAAACCACCCTTGCCGAGAAGGTAAGAGAATCCTTCCCATCCATGGAGCGCCTGCGCTTCGTGAACAGCGGAACCGAGGCTACTATGTCAGCCATCCGTGTAGCACGTGGCTTCACCGGTCGCGACATCCTCGTCAAGTTCGAGGGTTGCTATCACGGTCATGCCGACCATCTTCTGGTAAGCGCCGGATCAGCCGTAGCCAAGCTCAACAATGCATCCTCTGCCGGAGTACCAGCCGGTTTCACCCAATACACCGTGGTGCTGCCCTACAATGATACCGAGGCTTTGGAGAAGTATTTCGCCGAGAATGGCGACAAGGTGGCAGCGCTCATCATCGAACCGGTAGCCTGCAACATGGGTGTGGTTCCTCCTACCCGCGAGTTTATCGAGGCAACCCGCAAGGTAACCCGGGAACATGGTGCCATCCTGATATTCGATGAAGTCATCACCGGTTTCCGTCTCTCTTATGGCGGTGCCCAGAAGCGATTCGGCATCACTCCTGATATGACCACCGTAGGAAAGATAGTAGGTGGCGGCTTCCCTGCCGCAGCCTTCGGAGGTAGAGCCGATATCATGAGTGTTCTGGCTCCAGAGGGTCCTGTTTATCAGGCAGGCACCCTGAGTGGCAACCCGGTAGCGATGGCTGCCGGTTATGAAACCTTGAAGCAGTTGGGCGAACCGGGCGTTTACGAACTCCTCGAAGAGCGCAGCAACCGCTTCCTCTCCCGTCTTGAGAAGATAGTAGAAGGCAAGGGCATCCAGGTGAACCACGTGGGCACCATGTTCACGATGTTCTTCAACGACCAGCCTGTCCGCAACTTCCAGGACACCAAGAAGAGCGACCAGGAACGTTTCGCCCGCTACTTCCGCAACATGTTGGACCGTGGCATCTATGTAAGTCCATCGCAGTTTGAGGGCAACTTCATCTCTCTCTGCCACACCGATGAGATACTCGACTACGTATTGAAGTCGATAGAAGAAAGCATCGAATAGAAAAGATTTGTATAACAAGAAAGTAAAGTCACAATACTCAGCACCATCTGCCGGATATTGTGACTTTTTTTCAGAACCGTCCCAAGCGAGACATCAAAAAAGATCCTCGCTATCGTGCTATGCGCACAATACTTGAAAGGATCATCTCCAATACCTTTCCGAGATGATAAGACGGAGATAACGCTTGCCATCAGCCTCATCAATATAAGTATATTTGTTAAGCGTGGTCTGCTTCAGCGAACGGTATTCCTCGGTCTTCACACCAGATACAATCTCCTCGAAATACTGTTGCTCGATAATCAGCGTCAAAACCTTCAAGCCCGACAGATTTAACTGCTATGGCTTTTTCTCTATTCGCTGCTCCAGACATTGCTGTTCCTTATTGTAAGAAAAGTAGATGATAGAGCCATTCATGATTTTCTGAATGATACTGTCGATGATTTCCAGCGGAACCTGATACCACTCCGTAGCCTCATGCATCTCTCCCTTATCATCAGCCACCTTGAAACAATAGTATAAAGAACCATTTGATTTATTCTTTTCTCTTCACCCAAACCTTGTGGCTGCCGCTGCCCATCCAACCTATCGGCGAGGTTCGGTCGGCGGTGATTTCCTTCAGTTCCATAGAGGCGGAAGTGCGGCTCAGGTTGTTGATGGAGGCATAATCGCCTAGGGTGAGGACTCCGTTCTTCTCTATCACCTCCAGGGCACGGGCGATGCGTTCTTCCCTGGAATACAGCTGCTTGCGAATCACCTTTACACCACCCATATCACGCTCCAGGTCACGATCGGTTTCTCGCTTCACCTCCCTGACAAACTCAGGAGATGCCTTGAAGTTGATATCCTTTACGCCCACCTTGCGATACGTCATTTTATCATCTGCACTCTGCATTTCCGTAGGCTTATCGTCCTCGAAACCGAGGGAGAGGGAGAAGGTGCCGATGCCTTCCAGATTCACATTGTAGCCCATGGAGAGCATTT
>JAIINY010000472.1:0-1221 GCA_022741625.1 Prevotella sp.
ACTTATTTGTGCAAGAACTGCAGCACAGGCAGAGTGGCAGAAATCAAAGATTCACAGATGCAACCCTTCATGCGTATCGTAGAGACTTCACCTGAGCGTATCCGTTTCCTTCTCCACCCTTATCATTATTATGCTCGCAACCGCATTCTTCTCCGTATCACCACAGGTGAGATGGCAGGATTGGAAGGCTACATCATTCGTATTGACCGAGATCGCCGTCTGGTGATGGACATCGGTGGAATGAGTGTAGCAATCAGCGGTGTTCATGCCGAGCATTTTGAGGAAGTGGAGCAAAGCAAAACCTCAATCACCCATGAGAATATCTTTTACCAGCGCAACCTGCAAGAGCGGCAAGTGCTGATAGACCGCTATTTTCATCCTGTGAAAGATGACAAGGAAGTGGCGTTGCAGGCAGAAAACATCGACTATTTGAGAAAATATGCCTTGGATGAAGTGGCACACAATCGCATTAGCTTCAATGACACATGGAACATCTATTCCTTCATCATTGAGGAGATTGGCTACTATTATTCACCATTCATAGAACAGTTCAAGGAGCACCTCGACCCCATCATGCGCGAAGGAGGCAAGGTACTCCAAGAAATGGAACAGATTATCAAAAGTCCTTATATCAGTCCTAACGACAAGACCAGATATGAGAATGATTATCAAAGAATCTTTTCGCAATATGATTATCTGTTCTAAAGATTCATACATCATACCATGACCGATTTCGCAACTTTTGTAAACATTATCATCGACGAGCTTACGAAAGAAGGTAGAAAGCATACCGCTGAAACACGCAAGTATTCAGCCAATCGCCTATTGATGTTTATGGGCGACAATCCCACACCTATGGACAAATGGGACGATTTGTTTGTTCTGGACTACGAGACATGGCTGAAAACACAGGGGCTGTCAGCATCTACAACCGCTTTTTACCTATCGCAATTGTGTGCATTCTATAAGCAAGCTGTAAAAAAAGGCAAAATACAAGGGCACAACATTTTTCGCCTGGTAAACAAGACTCCAGCGCCAAAACTTGCCGCCCAACAGTTTCCCTCGATAGCCGAGTTGCGCTATTTGCAAACTCTCAATCTTAATAAGTCGCAGGATTTCGCACGAGACATGTTCCTGTTCTCACTTTATGCAAGAGGCATGAACTATGTGGATATGGCATATCTGAAGAAATCAAACGTTAAAGACGGAATGCTCACTTAC